>NZ_JAMOKU010000001.1:0-245171 GCF_023656845.1 Parabacteroides sp. Y3-G-102
CTATAGAACCCGCACATCTTTGGGTTGAATTGATGTAACAATAAATCATAGAACGATAAAATGAATAAACGACATTATGAACATACGTTACCCAATATACGAGGGAGTTTATCGAATACTTACGGTCTTGAGATGATTGCTTGATTCATGACTCTATAATTTTAATTGTGAATACCCGGGCTTTGGCAGCCCGTTGAACTACAAGGGCTTTACGGCAAACGCTTCCGGAAAGGCAAGGCTTTCGGGAAAAATACCGCAAGCCCTCCGGGCGAGGATGATTTTTCCGCGAAACCCGGAGGACCCGGCCTTGTCGTCCGAAAAGAGGCGTTTGCCAACTTTGCCCTGTAGTTCCCGGTCTGTCAATGGCTGTATATGCCTCCCTTTCCTTTCCGAACGTGTTTTCATTATCCCTGTTTCCATAAGGCATGGAACACAAAAAGAGCCGTCCGTGAGGACAGCCCTGTCCTGCAAGGTATTGCAGCGGTTTATATGCCGTATTTGTTCCATCTTCCTATATTTTATGCCGGTGGAATCAGAATACCAGGTAGCTGAGGATACAAAAAAGTATCGCCGCTGCCACCAGGAAGCAGGCTACCTTATAGAGAAACCTGAAGAATCCCCTGAAACAGACGATGGCGACTGCCGTCCACACGGGCGATACGCCTCTTGAATACAGATAACCGAACACGATGAAGGCCGCGATGGCCAATACTGTCATCCTTGTCCATTTGCCTGTTGTCAGTTTTTCGATATATTCCCTCGTTTTCATGACCGTATATTGTTAATGGGTGAAACATGTCATTTCCAATTTCGGGGGCCGGAGAGCGGACCGCCTCCACAGGCAAGGTTTTCGGGGAAAATACCGGAGCGGGGCGAGGATGATTTTCCCCGAAACCTGCAAGGCCCGACCTTGCAGGTGGAAACGGGCGGTTCCGCTACCTTTGCCCGCAGAATTGGAATGGCGGGATTCATTTGCCTTTTGCACCTTTGGGCTTGGGAAAAGAAAGTTTCAGGTTAAAACTTTCGTCAAAGGTGAGTGCCGCATCGAAAGAACACCCTTTCTTACCCTTGAAACCCTTGATAAGCCGGGTGGAGCCGGATGAGAAAAGCTGTTCAAGATGCTGGTCGGTCAGTTCCTTGTTCAGGAAACGGCGGAACACCAGCAGCCCGCATCCTTCACGGTCGCATTTCGCGACCTTGGACTTCACCACCACGTTGCCGGCCTTGCACTTGGGGCAGGTAAAGGCGTGTGATGACGGTTCCGGGAATTTGAGGCGCAATATCTCGCCGGTTACTTTTCCGGTGTATTCCCTGATGGAGAGCATGAAGCTGTCCGGATCGAGGGTACGCCCCTCTATCCGTGCCAGTGCCCTTTCCCATGTGCCGGTCAGCTCCGCGTCGGCCACCATCATGTCCTTCACCGATTCGTAGAGGTACAGCCCCTTTTCCGTCGGCAGGATACTCTTGCCGGAACGCTCGACATAGTCACGTTTGAACAGGGTCGTGATGATGGCGGCACGGGTGGCGGGTGTGCCGATACCCGAATCCTTGACAGTCTCACGTGCCTCTCCGTCCGTGATGTCCTTTCCGCAGTTTTCCATGGCGGCAAGCAGCGTGGCTTCCGTGTAAAGCGGCCTGGGCAGGGTCTTTTTCTGCGATAGTCCGCGACCCGAGAGCGGAACCAGCCCGCCTTCGGCAAACAAGGCCGTTCCTCCGCCATCTTCCGACTCGTCCTTTTCCCGGTCCTCCTTCCGGGCGAATACCGCCCGCCAGCCCGGGTTGACGATGAAGGCGGAGCGGGAGTGGAAACCCATGCCCCCGCACACGCACTCCATGAGCAGCCGCTCCTTCTCGCAGCGGGGGGAGAAGGCTTCCAGCATCCTGCCGGCTATCAGGGTGTAGACGGCGGATTCCGCCTCGGACAACTCTTCGGGAACGACACCCGTGGTAATCAGGGCATGGTGATCGGTCACTTTCGTGGCATCCACGCTCCGGGTGTTCAGAGCGGAAAAGTCGAAAGTGCGTCCGTACTCCTTGAACAGAGGCATGGCAATGATTTTTTCCAGCAAGGCGGGTATATTCGCCATGACATCTTCGGGTATGTACCGGCTGCCCGTTCTCGGGTACGAGACCAGTTTCTTCTCGTACAGGGATTGGGCGATGGAAAGTGTCTTGTCCGCCGTAAGGTCGTGGTGGATGTTGCAGTCCTTCTGAAGGGAGGTCAGGTCATACAGAAGCGGGACCTGCTGGAAAACCGTACCACGCTCCACTTTGGTGATTGTCACCGCCGAGCCGGGAATGATGCGTCCGTATGCCGTTTCCGCCGCTTCCTTGTCCCCGAAGTGCTCCGGATGGATGAACAGCCGGTGCGCCTCTCCCAGCTTCAGCGTGATATGCAGCTGCCAATACGGGACGGAAACGAAGTTACGGTTCTCCTTGAAGCGTGCGCATATCATGGCGAGGGTCGGGGTCTGCACCCGTCCGATGGAGTTGTTCGCCGAACCGGAGGCTGTCGCCAACGCGCGGCTGGCGTTCATGCCCACCAGCCAGTCCGCCTTCGCCCTGCTGTCTGCGGCCGCATAGAGGCTGTCGTATTCATGTCCTTCCCTGAGGTCCGCCATCCCCTTTCGGATGGCCTCGTCGGTAAGCGAGGAGATCCACAGGCGTTTGAAAGGCTTGGTACAGCCCAGGTGGGAATATATCCACCGGAAGATGAGTTCCCCCTCACGCCCGGCATCGGTCGCCACGATGATGCTGTCGCACTTGGAGAATACTTCATCAATGATTTTGAGCTGTTTGCCGGCGGCGATGTCCGTCACCATTCCCCTGTCCGTACGTATCTGCCGTTCCACAAGACGGAACGGCTCAGGAAGCATCGGAAGGTCTTCGGCGGTGGTTCTCGTGTAACCGTATGTTCCCGGCAATGCCAGTGATACTAAATGTCCCAGTGCCCATGTCACCATGTAGCCGTCCTTTTTCTCTGTAGCCCCGACCACACGGGCTATCTCCTGACCGACACTCGGTTTTTCTGCTATGATTGCTATCATGATTCGGATAAGAATTAAGCCGTTTCCCGCTTGCCGGCGTGCGGAGGGACGGGAAACGGCGGTTATACATTCGGTTTACATATTATAGAGGAGGAGTTACTGTCCAACAGGCTTGATGCCGAGGATTTCGAGCAGCGGCTCGCCGTCCTTGCGTACCAGCTGGAGTGTGGCGTCCATCACCACGTCCACGCCGAGCAGCACCAGGCTGAGCGATACCACGTTCGTTTTCTCACCGCTGAGCAGCGTATCGAGTTCCCCGGCCATTTCCAGCTCGTCCTTCAAGATGCCGATGGCGGCCAGCTCGTCCCAGTTCACGTCTTCCGCCTTGAAAGGCGTGTTGTTTTCCTTGTTCATTTCCATGTTCTGATTTTTTTGGATTCAACATTCGTTTTGCTTTGACCCTCAGGCTATGCCCGCACCTCTGGATTGGCGGTTTTCCTCTCCCTGTCTTTGTGTGGCGGACACCACGTTGCGCTGCGAGGCGTCGCGTCTGCGGTCGGGGTTCTCGTTGTAGAAGTCCAGCCGTCCCTGGTTGAAGTTCGCCTTGACGTACTGCGAGATGGTCTTGCCGTCATACCCCTTGATGCCCTCGACCAGTACCGCCTTGCCGCTTTGGAGGTCGGCACGCTGCTTGCGGGTAAGCTCCACGTCCCATACCTTGGACGGTATCTTGAACTCCTCGCGCTGGTCGAAGCCGTCCGGGGTGCGCGAGTAGCTCAGACGGCCCGTTTCGAGGTCCGCCTTGATGAACGAGGAGAATTCCTCGCCCCTGCGGTTCACCATGCCGTTGAGGAAGACAGGCCTCCCTTCACGCAGCTCTTTCTGCTCCTCGGGAGTGATTTTCACGCCGTTGATCTCATTCGGAATGTAGATTTCCCGTGCGCCTTCAGGGGAGTCGGGGTTGTAGCGGGTGTAGGACGGGCGGCCTGTCGCCTCGTCGAGCTTCACGTAGGAGGAGAACAGTTCCCCGTCCTTGCGCTTCATGCCCTCCACGAAGATGGCCTTGCCCCCGTTCAGGTCGTCGATCTGCTTCTTGGTCAGTTCCACGCCTCCCAGGTACTGCCGGTTGAAGAGCTTGTCGTTCTCGAAGATGAACTCCACGCCCCTGCGCTCGGCATTGACCTGGATGTGGGCGTCGAACGGGTTGCCCGATCTGGCTGTCATTCCTTCTATGAATATTTTCTTTCCTTCACGTAGGTCGTTCTGTTCCTGTTCGGTCAGTTTCACCCCGCTGATTTCACGTGGTATGAAGACATTCTCGGCTTTCATCGCCACCACCTCGTTGGTCAGCTTGTCGATGCTGACGAAAGAGGGGACATACTCGCCGTTACGGTTCTTCAGTTCCACGACACGCCCCATGTTACCCGTCTCAAGCAGGTTCTTCTTGTCCTCGTCGGAGAAGATGTGCCCGAAGTAGGGACGGTCGAGGTCGGGTTTCTGCCGGATACCGTGGATGCCCAGCACGATGTCCCCGGAGCGGGACTGCTGGAACGAGAGCCTCGCGTCGGTGCGTAGTACGGCGGAGCCGAAGTTCATGCTGATGGGCACGACCTGGTTGGTCTTGTAGCCCTTGAGCATCTGGTCGAGTAGTCCCCGCTCCTGAAGTTCCTCACGGGAGAGCCCGAAGTTCTTCAGCTGTTCCCAGTTGATCATGGACTCGTTGTAGCGGTACTGGGGCTGTTGCTGCGTGCCTCCGCCTTGGGCGGCCTGCTGCTGTGTTTCATTTTCTTTTGCCATTTCTTCTTGATTTTGATGGTTGATACTTTGGTTTTCCTTGTCGCGGGGGACAATCTCGTACTGCTTGAGGAATTCTTCCACCGCGTCTGTCTTTTTTCCGGCGGCGAGGTCTTCGATGGCCTGCCGCACTTTCGGGTCGTCCAGCGCTTTCTCCTTGACGGAGAGGATGCCGAAGCGTGTCGGGTCCTTGAGCTGGCTCCAGAAGTTCTTCAGGAAATTCTCGAACATGCTGGCGTAGCGGTCGATTTTGAGGAAGGAATTGCGGTGCTTCCTGTCCGCCGGCACTGTTTCGTGCCTGCCGTCCTTGTCGAGTTTGCTGACCGCCTGGAGGAGCAGCTCCATCTTGTCGAGGATAAGGATGATGTCACTCATCTGCTCGTTCTCGGTGACCTGCGGTTTGAGGGGCTCGTCCCTCACGTTTTTCTTTGCCATAACTTTGTTTTTTTAACGTTGATAACTGTTGTTGTCTCTGCAAATATATAGGCGAAAAATTGATAAATTACTATGTTTCAATACATTATACTATACATTTCATCGGATGTCATCCTGTTTCACCGCAGGTGGGAAAAGGCGGGGCGGGAAAATGGGAAAATCAATGGGGAAAACATGGAAAAAGCGCCGGACCAAAGGGCGGAAGAGAAGAAAAAAGTACGAATGGCAGCTCGGAAGCAAGAAAAAACGGCAGAAAATCACATGGGCGACACGAAACCAGCGAAAGAAAAACTGTAATATGCAGAGTTGGGAGCGAGCGAAGCCCTTGTCCCCCGTTTGAGGCGTCTCCTGATGGGACAGGAAGAAGATTTGGTTTGGAAAACTCCGGATGGCGTGCCCCTTTGGGATATTATAATGAGGCAAAATATCTCCCGTCGGATTTTTTTATTGACCTTGTATTATGCGTCGTAGGTCGCTTCGCTTGCCAAGTCCCGGACATTTCCGCAACTCGGACGGCAATACCGGAACGTTTTTTCGGGCGGAAAATTACCGCAGGGAATTTTATGTCCCGAAAACCGGAGGCTTGAACGTGCAGGTATTCGCCCTCCGGGTTACCTTCCCCGAAGGGACTTGGTAAGGGAAGCGCGGCTTGTGACGGATTTTTATAGAGGAATATGGAATAAGATACC
The DNA here is from genome assembly GCF_023656845.1 of Parabacteroides sp. Y3-G-102. Taxonomy (NCBI): domain Bacteria; kingdom Pseudomonadati; phylum Bacteroidota; class Bacteroidia; order Bacteroidales; family Tannerellaceae; genus Parabacteroides; species Parabacteroides sp. Y3-G-102. The sequence goes on from NZ_JAMOKU010000001.1 coordinate 5,906, forward strand.
ATGACGGTATTGAAAAGCCTAATGAGTACACAAAAATCTTTATTTTCTGACTACTTTTACATAGTCATTGTATCAATACAGAGACAACTTTGTCTATGGGCGGCTACTATCTGTATTGGATAATCCGGTACTTTTCCTTGTTTTATCCAATACAGACAATTCCCATTGTTATGGCTCATAAACGGGTATGGCTGTTTGTTGTGCGGTAGCTTTTCATTTTTAATGAACACAAACAAATAGTGAACAAACTATGGTGTTGGCAGAACGTGAAATATTAAATTCAGAATTGGAAGCATTGCGGGAAAAATTGGCATTACCCCCCGAAAACAGTCATTCAAAAAGAGGATAATCCATACAAGAATTTTGATGCAATCATCCAAATTATGAATGTGGATTTTCTATGTGAAGTCAAAAACACAGTGACAACCGCGACTATCGGGAATATTGTAAGCCGATTAAGGATGTTGGCGGCTACGGAAAAACAACCCGTATTGCTGATAGCCAAATACATCACGCCAACTATGGTGAATATTAACTGGATGTTGTTCCATATGGTGTCGCTAAGGAAGACGATAACTTCTATTGGCCGCCTGAAAAAAGGATTGCGATGTCTGTAAAAGGTTTTGATGAAGTGTTGGCGGAAGCCATAACTGTCAATATAGATGACGAGTTCAATATCAAGATCGCCTCTCTTCACGGTTTGTTCCTCCTGAAATTCAATGCGTGGTCGGATAGGAATATCAAGACGGACAAGGTGTCCTGAAGACAAACATTGACTATCAGCTTGATCTTTTGATGCGGTTGCCCTGTTTTTTTGCAATAAATTCGATTGGGTATAAAAATAATGCTTACTTTTGTGCGTTAAAAGTGCCCGTGCGAGCTTAGTCGTCGCATCTGCACTATAAAAAGGAAGTAGAGAAGTCCCGGTCATTTACGGCCGGGATTTCTTGTTTTTATACCATATCGGCTGCGAAAGTTTTGCAAACTCCAATTTCAAATTTTAATTTGCCATATAAGGATTTAATTCGGTATTTTTGCGGAATTTCCGTATTTTTTTGTTTTAATCCTGCAAATACAGGAATTAATTTTTCCGATTCAGCGGCTTGAAGACCGGATAAGTGACAAAAAATGAGTGAAAAAGTGCATAGGCAATCCAAATCTGATCACTTCTCCACTATATCCGCTCAATATGGCAGTCGCAGGTTTTAAGTATGTATGCTCCAGCCGTGGAAAGATTTTCCGATCATTACGGCAAGAGATTCATCCGGTCTGCCATGATACAGCAGCCCTCCGACAATCCCCCTGTTTCCGTCCGCAGCCACTTGTGCAAATCCGAATGAATACGGCGAACAGTCGTAATACAGTTCAATTTCATACACTCCTTGGGAATTGGTTTCCCATTGCTTGAGGCAGTCAATACAATTCTGAAATGTTGTGTCACCGATACTTTTGGCGTACTCCGCTACCTTGTCGTAATGTTTCTGACAATCGATTCTCATAATATGAATATTTAATGTCGTTTATAATAGTTCTTCGTAAGCTCCGAAACCGATACACCCGGCTATGACAAAACCTTCCCCACCTTTATCTGCCAACGATTTCAAATCATTCAGGCTGTCGCAGTAGAAGAATATTTCATCATCCTTTTCTGTACCGGTATCCATAGTCAAGGCGATTCTGGCCCCTGTCGTTTCCAATGTATCATTCCATCGTATCATGCAATCCGCGTAATGAGGATCATGACCTTTTTTCGTGTAGTATTCCAGATATCTGCCGCCGATTTCCTTTCTGACTTCCTCAGGCTTTTTCCATGAACTGTCATCCACGATTTCAAGGCCCAGCCCTTCGACAAGCAGCTTTGTGCCGTTATCATATACCATAAGGGTACGCTTGCCCATGTACTTTTCGCGCATTTCCGCCCAATCCGGCAAGTCCCGACGCTCTACGGTCCATATTCCACGGTAATCCTTCGGTGTGGAATTGTATTCGCTCAATGTTATCTTTTTCATTTTAATAGAATTATAAGAAAAACTTCTGTCTTGCATGGGCCCGTTCCAATACATGCAGATTGTCGTATCCGATGGAGTTCAGTTCTGCCAGCAGGCTCTTGTATTCCTTTTCCGTCGCGGGCAGTGTCCCGGAGATGATTCCCCTGTAATCGGCTGCGCCATGCTGTCCCGCGTGCATGTAGGATGTGATTGTATTTTCGGATTCGTTCCACGGTATATATGGAAAGAGGGCGATTACCCCGCCCTCCTTGAACCGTCTGAACACTACCTTAATAGGTGTTTCCATATCAGTCTGTTGTCTATCCGTATATAATCTTGTCCATTTCCCTGTCGGTCAACGTGCATAGCTCTTCGTTGGTGCAATAGTAACAGATATTCTCGTCCTGTCCGACGGCTTCACCCAAAAGGTTGCGCATGTCATCTTCCAGTTCATGCCCCAGCTCCTCCACCGATATCGTATAGGTTTCCATGCCGGTCGTAATCTCACGTGACGGGTATGCCTTGCCCTTGTAGAAAATTGTACCGATCTCTATGTCCTCGCCACGCCCGGTCATCCTGTCAAGGTACTCCTTGATAATATCCCCATGGCATGGGTGCGGTTTGCAGAAGCATCCCAGAGTCTTTCCCTGCAACTCATGAACCCTGCGCCTGTATTCCGCATCGTTCGCCAGCCTCCTGTAAAAATATTCGCGGAATCCGGCCAGTGTCCCGCCCCGGTCCATGTCCTGCTTCAGCCTGAACGGATTACCGAAATACCCGTCCTGCCCTTTACCGGCACGACCGATATATACATCGTATGCCTCCTTATGGATATTCACCACCCTTGTATGTTTCCTGTTATCTGCCATACTACTATGATTTTTAGTTATGATTCTGTTATGAAAATGACCTTGTAGGTCTTGCACGCTTTCCCGAAAGCGGGATTGGTGTCAAATTCCTTGTATGACTCCCAATCCACCGACATGGTGTAGCCGTCCGGGAAGTTTTCTGTGATGAACCGGGTTATCATCTCCTTGTCTTCATCAGGCAGGAACAGTTCCTCCCGGGTGCCGTACTCCAATGAAAAAATCGCCCATTCGGGAATGTTGTCCCAAATGAGCGTCTTGCCGTTATTACCATTCATAATCCTGCTGTTTATTGCTGTGATACCATAAGCTCTTTGATAATGCCGTCAAGCTCTGTTTCCCACTTGTCCGTTCCGTCAATCAGAGAGGGATAGGTAAGCTGTTTCCACTGCCGGTAATCGAACAGTTTCATCCGTAACGGATAGTAGTCGAACAGCTTCCGGTTGCCGGAGAATATTCTCAGGTGGTTGATACTCACTTCCATCAGTTTTAGTCCGTAACGGTCAATTATCTCATTGAAACGTCCCATAGGTGTAAAGTTGCTTCTGCCCATATCTTTCGTTTTTGAGTTAGACATCTGCGGCTCGTCGAGCCGGTATTTTATTTCTTGCCTGCCCAGCCGTTCCGTGCCGGATTGTGCAAGGCTTTCGGGAAAAATACCGCAAGCGCAGCGAGGATGATTTTTCCACGAAACCCGAAGGGCCCGGCCTTGCCCAATCCATAAGGCACGGGACGAACTTTGCAGGCTGAAATAAAACAGCGGTATCCTATTTCTCCTTCTTGTCGCTGTCTTCTTTGGGTATCAGGTGCTGTAAATCAGGAGCGCATGAGAAGGTAGTCTTGTACTAAAGCCGAAGCAGAGGATGGCATGATGCCATTTTCTCATTTTTTCAGGACGGTTTGTCCTTTCCGGCAATAGTTTTCAATACATTTGCCCGGGAATCAATGAAAAAAACGCTACCTTTGTACTTATGTTACAGGATTATATATGATTATAGAAGACCTTGATATAGTAAAACGGCTGATAGCCGAAAAAGAAGGCGGACTGGTGGAGTTCAAGGAAACCACCGGTCAGTTGGAGCGCGGTATGGAAACCCTTTGTGCCTTCCTGAACGGGAACGGCGGAACGGTACTGTTCGGTGTGAACGACAAGGGAAAGATTATCGGGCAGGACGTGAGCGACAAGACCAGACGGGACATAGCTGATGCAATCAACCGGCTGGAACCTGTGGCAATGGTACAAATATCTTATGCGCCATTGCCGGATAGTGAGAAAAAAGTAATTATTTTCCGTGTTGAAGATTCCAGACTCAACCGTCCGTTCTGCTATAAGGGACGACCCTATATGCGGGTGGAAAGCGCGACCACCACGATGCCGCAGACAGCATATAATAACCTGCTGTTGCAGCGTGACGGAAACAGATACCGCTGGGAACTTTTAGAAAACAAAAATCTGACCTTACAGCACTTGGATACCAACGAGGTGTTGAAGACTGTCAGGTTAGGTATAGAATGCGGTCGTTTGCCGGAAGATACGGGCACTGACGTCCCTGTCATATTGGGAAAGTTCGGGTTATTGAAAGATGGGGTGTTGAACAATGCGGCAGCCGTGCTGTTTGGAAAACACGAGGACATGGAATATCCCCAATGCCTGCTCCGCTTAGCCCGTTTCAAAGGAACGGACAAAACCGTATTCATGGACAGCCAACGCATTCAAGGCAACTTTTTTCAACTGCTCAATGCGGCAATGGCATTCATTTTCAAGCATCTTTCCTTATCCGGCACAACCGATACATTGGAACGGGAGGAACATTTGACCATTCCATATAAGGCAATAAGAGAAGGGGTATTGAACAGTCTGACCCACAGGTCGTACAAAGAAGCCGGCGGTTCGGTGGGCATAGCCATTTATGACGACCGTGTGGAGATAGAAAACCCCGGTACTTTTCCGCCCGACTGGGATGCAGAGAAGATGAAATCAGAGCATGAATCAAAACCACAAAACCCATTATTGGCCAATGTCCTGTATAAACGAAAGGTTCTAGAAAGCTGGGGACGAGGCATAGGGCTGATGATGTCTGAATGTAGCAAAGCCGGATTACCCGAACCGGAATACAAGATATGGGCAAACAGTGTAACGCTGATATTCAGATGTGAGGTGGCAAACCGACCAAGCACCGACCAAGCACCGACCAGGCACCGACCAGGTACCGACCAGGTTCTTGCTTTGGTGAAAATACTGAATGAGCGTGAGTTGTCCGTAAAAGAAATAATGGAAGCATTGGAACTGAACCATCGCCCCACATTCAGGACAAACTACTTGCATCCTGCATTGAATGAAGGATATATTATTCCATTGTACCCTGAACAGCCGAGTCACCCGAAGCAGAAATACCGTCTTACGGAAAAAGGCTTGGAATTGTTGAAACAGCAATAGGCATGGCGAAAAAGAAGAAGAAACAGCAGGGGCACTATTGCCGTATCTGTTGCGGCTACAAGGCGAACGAGAAGTTCTCCGGTAAAGGACACGCACAGCATATCTGTAAAAGTTGTATGTCCGCTATGCGTAACGGTAAAAATCCGGAGGATATTTTGCCGGAGCCGTTGCCCGTGAGCCGGGAAACAACACGTTTTAAGAAATTGGACAAGGAGGAAAAAGCCGTGTTGAAAGCGTTTGTCACCGAAGCCACAACCGAATACTGGCAGGAAAACAGACAGATACCGTTTGCGGAGAGTTTCTCCGAATTAAAAAAATATATCATCGGAACTTATGATGAGGAATGCGGCATACTGCTGAAAGATGATACCGAACTGAAAAATTACTTTCAGACCCACACGATAACGACCATAAACAAATTGCTTAAAGAGGAAATTTCTGAAAATCAGGATTAAAATGACGGGCGGGACAAGATATCAGACTTGCCCCGCTCATTTTTTGTCGCCCACCGGTTATTTCTCCTGCAACAGATGTTTCAGGTTCTCGTCGTTTGCGATTCGTTCCATTTCATCTTCAATTATTTGCAGCACGTCCGCCTTGATACGTGAATAGTTGCGGTCTATCTGCTGCTGCATGATATCGTTGCCGTCCGCATCCTTGAACCCGTTGATGACAGGTATCTTCCTGTATGCTTTGGTTTCTGCCGCCACCTTCTCATTATCGACGATGATACGGGCATGGAAAATCTTCTGCTCGATTTCCTCACCGAAGTTGTCCGCCACGCTGCCCACGAATGTGCCTTGCGAGAGATTGGCTATCTTGGATGCCGGTATCAGCGAGTCCAGTTGCGTGTTGATAGAAGTGGAGGTATCCTGCCGGTTGATTGATATGGATTGCCGCTGTTGGAGTATCTTTCCGAAACGCTCCGAAAGGTTCTTTGCCGTTTCTCCGACCACCTGTCCTGAGAAAATGTTACCGACTGTATTTTGGATCACCTTCGCCTCTTTTTCACCGTAGTCACGGGTCAGCTGTGAAAAGTCCTGGAAGCCGAGACAGACCGCCACCTTGTTGCTTCGTGCGGTGGCTATCAGGTTGTCGATGCCGCGGAAATAGATGGTCGGAAGCTCGTCAATGATGATGGAACTCTTGAGCTGCCCCTTCTTGTTCACTAATTTCACGATACGTGAATTGTACAGTCCTAATGCGGCCGAATAGATGTTCTGCCTGTCCGGATTATTTCCCACACAAAGGATTTTAGGATGTTCCGGGTTGTTAAGGTCAAGCGTAAAATCATCCCCCGTCATGACCCAGTAAAGCTGTGGTGAAATCATCCTCGAAAGCGGGATTTTGGCGCTCGCTATCTGGCCCTGCAATTGGTCTTGGGCTCCGGATTGCCATGCGTCCATAAAGGGGGAAAGGTAGTTTTCCAATGAGGGATAAGAGGTGAGAATCGTGAAAATGTCGGCATACGGTTTGTTAAGAAATTCTATCGCGTGGGGGAAGGTGCAGTACTTGCCGTCCTTGTAAATCCGCAGATACCAGATAATTGCGGCGAGCAGGATAATCGGTGACTCAACAAAGAAATCACCCTGTTTCTGTATATCGGGTAAGTCAAGGGCATTGCTGCCCCCTTCTCCCCTAAGAACCGTACATGAGAGTTTCCCCTCATACGGCTCAAGCAACTCAATATTTCTATTTGTTGTTAGAAATCGGCTCATACTTTCAACATTTTCGTTTATTTCGCTTGTAGCAGTTGTTGTGGACAAGTTGCCGTACAATCGAACCGCCAACAGATATTTCGTTGACGTTCCATGCTTTTGTACAATCTATTTCCTTGCCACATAACGGACAAATCCGGTTCTGCTTGTTCCATAAATATAAGAGAGACTTACGTCCCTTGAGAGATTCCAGCATTTGTTGCTCCTTTCGCTGAAAGAAATAATCATCGTATTCCGGGTCGAAAGGGTTTGCCTCACCTTTGATTTGCTTGTACGGAGTATAATGTATATCCGACAACCTTTTAAGGGTCAGGTAGTTCACTTTCTTGCTCTTGGTTTCATATTTCCATGCAAACGTCCATTTACGCCCCCGAATTTCATGCCAATATTTGTCTGCAACCCAAGACTTGCGTTTCTTTGGATGGCGACGTAAAGCCCATTTCTTCGTGAGATTGTAAATGTGATTGTCACAACCATGAAAAGCATCGGTTGATGCACCATATCGGTAATAGTTGCCCCAACCTGTGATTACAGGATTAAGCATTCGTATCAGCGATTCCTGCTTACACATTTTATGTCCTTTAACGATGTCACCGATTTTTGCCCTGAAGCGTTTCTGTGCATCTTTGGACGGGGATGTGTATAGCCTTTTGCCAAACTTCCTCACATTGAAACCTAAGAAATCAAAACCGTCGTATATGTTCGTAATGGTAGTTTTCTCTTCGGATAAGGTCAGCCCTCTTTCTTTGAGAAATTCTATCACGATAGGTTTGACTTCGTTTTCCAATAGCTCCTTATCTCGACCTGTGATTATAAAGTCATCCGCATAACGAATAAGGTTTACCTTGTAGTGGAATGTCTTATTGTTGCGCCATAATCTTTTGAATCTTTCAGCCAAGAGTGGTTGAAGTCCGTCAAGTGCTATATTTGCAAGTGTCGGTGATATGATACCTCCTTGTGGTGTACCCTCTTCTGTCGGGAATAGTTTGCCATTGAATACAGCTCCACATTTCAGCCATTTTCTGAGTATCGTCTTATCCATAGGGATGTGATTAAGAAGCCAGTCGTGACTGATATGGTCGAAGCAGCCTTTAATGTCTCCCTCCAAAATCCATTCGGGGGAATGCTGGCGGTTTAGAACCGTATCAATCTGACGGATAGCGTCCATTGTCCTGCGTTTCTTGCGGAAACCATAAGAAAAGCGGTCGCCTGTCGTTTCGGCTATCGGTTCCAATGCCATGAGATATAATGCCTGCATCGCCCTGTCTTTCATTGTCGGTATTTCCAACGGTCGGAGTTTACCGTTCTTTTTCTTGATGTGAACCCTACGAAGCGGCTGCGGATTGTAACCACGACGTTTCAGTTCACCGATTGCTTTGTACTTGCGCTTGGGAGAATCCCAAAGCTGTTTATCTACTCCAGACGTTTTCTTCCCTTTGTTGGAAGTAACCCTCTTTACCGCCAATGCCTTGGCGTAAAAAGAGTGGGTCAGCATCCACTGCAAGGCTTTCACCTTGTTATGTCTGCCTTCCTTTTGAGCCTTTACAATACGCGCTTGTAGCTTTCGGACATAGGCTTCACACTTGGACCAGTCCATGCCGTCCCAAGTTAGATTCCTACTATCAGCAGGCGCACACGATGTTTTAGTTTCGTTCATTTGCTTTCCTCCTTTTGAAAGTTCTAAAAGTTATCTTGTAAAGAGTTACCATATACGGAAGTCTGCCCACTTTCGTGTCGGATGATGTCACCAATAACAACCCGTGATGTTGATTCAATCCGTATCCACCCCATTACAGGGTGGCATTCGCTTTTTCCGTTATCTCATACCTGCACCCCATTCGGCTTGCCTTGCGGTTCGCTTACTCGCATTCTTACGAGAGAGATACAGGCTTGCCCTGTTCCACGTAATTGACAAACGGATAGTTTAGGTTCTGCCAAGTCCGCCGGCAGTGCTGTGTCCGTGTAACCCCAACATGGGCAAGGGTTATCCGACTGCTTACCTTTTGGTGAGAGCTAAAGTATCTTGCGCTCCTTCAAACCTTACGACGGCTAAAGTCAGTTCACTTACGTTAACCATGCTATCCAGCCTCGCCACTCAACGGTATGATACTAACCGTCCTTGACATTCCCTCACGGTTCAGTCTTGTCCTTTCGGAAAGTGTACTTTGTCCTATAAGCTTGGCACAACCCATCACTGGAGATGCACCTTATAGTAGGCTACCGCTGACGGAACAGCGGGTTGAATCATGCAATTAATATTACTGTCTAACAATCAATTACGTGACTTTACAGGTCACACCCACGTCTTGTTCAGGTTGAGCATTATCGTGTAGGCGGATTCGTAGGCATCACTGATATCCACCATGAATTTGGGGTTGATGGGATTGCACCGGTGGCTGCGGCGCGGGTCATCGAAATTGATGACGTAGAACTCCGGCTTCACCTTGTAATGTCCCCTGTGTTTCAGCAGATGATTGTACGCGATTTCGGACAAGTCCGGAAATTTGTAATCATAAATATACATCGCGAAGGATTTCTCGATCTGCTGTTTTATGTAGTTGTTTACCACTGCGTAGGACTTTCCGCTACCCGGTGTTCCAAGCACGATGGACGCACGAAAAACGTTTACAACGTTGATCCATCCGTCCCATTCCTTGCCCTGATACACGAACTTGGTCGGCAGGTTGACGGAATACTCGTTCTCCATCAAGCGTGTTTCCTGCATGAAACTCTCGTTGGCGGTGTTGAACACGTCCTCCATAAGGTTGTGTTTCAGCATACGGCTTATCCATACGCCTGACATCAAAAGAAGGATGTACCCGGCGGTCAGCGTTACCGTGTAAATGGCGGCATCAGCTGTCGGACTGAACGGCAGGTCGAGCATCCACCAGTTCATGAAGAACAATACAAGCCCCGAAAGGAAGGCGGTATATATCTTCCGCCAGGTCATCCTCCGGTTCTTCACGCCCTTCGTGCCTAAACATGACAGGGCAAGGAATATGATGGCGAACACTTTTGTCACCAGCAGGTTGCTGAAAAGCCCTGCCGTTCTTTGGAAATTCAGGAGTATCCTGTCGACCACTCCGATATTGATACCCGCATCCACGAACGCCCGGTAACAGAACCAATAGACGTGGATGACAACAAACACGATGGATATGGCACGCATGAACTCCATGACCTTTGCCAATCCTCTCAAATCATCTTCCTGTTGCATAACTATATAATTTTAATGGTGAATGAATATTGTTTTCAGGAGATACCCCGTGAACGGCGTTTCTTTTTCTTCTTGCGTTGCAGCCTTCGGGCAAGAGCCTCTTCCTGCGGGTCGGGACCGTTTGCTTCAAAGTTGAAGATCCCGAAAGCCTGTCCGATGGCATCTTCCATGCCGGCAGAGAAACTGCTTTGCCCGCTGATATCCGGTGTGGGAGCATCCAGGTCCGGGATATTGCCCGGTTCGTTGAACAGGCGTTCAAAGGCATTTGCCGAGAACTCCTTGCCGAGCCGTGAGCCGTTATAGACCTCCCGGTTCCTGTGGTCGATGAAAGTTGCGCCGTAAATGCGTCCCTCATCATTTTCACGGAATACCACGTCTATTCCCTGCCTGTTGAGCAGACGGATGAAATCCTCCCGGTTGCCCCGGCAGCCGTGCATGGCGAGTGCCACCCCGTTCCGTATCTTGGGTTGCCATTTCTTGTTCTTGTATTCACGGGTATTGTAACCGATACGCTTTTCCAGTCCTTCATAACCGAAGCGTTTTCCGATAAGGGAGGACTTGATGGGCGTACATACCGGTTTGCCTGCATTGTCTGTCAGGGTATAGACAATGCCGTTGTAAGGTGTTCCTCCAAATTCGCCCCTGACCTGTTTCGCCTCGATGTTGAAGCAGGACAGCAACGCACTATACTCCCCGAATGACTGGAAACGGTAAGTGGAGAACACGCTTTTGAGGATGTTGGAAACTTGTTGCTTTACATCGCCATTCCGATAGTCCGCTTTCTTGAGGTACGGCTCCAACAGTTCCTTGCGTTTGTCCTCCACCTGCTTCAGTCCGAACTTCCGTTCCAGTTCCCGGCAGGCCTCCATCGAGCGGTTCCACTCGTAGGCGTCGTCAATCTTTTCCCCTTTCTCGTTCACGCAGGTGGAAACGATATGGATATGCCTGCGGTCTATGTCCTCGTGGATATACACGATGTAGGGCTGGTCGCCGTACCCCATTTTCTGCATATACTCCCTTGCCAGGTCTGCGAACTGGCTGTCGGTCAGCTTGTCGTCCGCCGAAGGGTTGAGCGATATGTGCAGCACCGGCTTCTCCGTGTTCCTGTTGGCAAGCAGGTAGTTCTCGAAAGCCCAGAGCGTGTTCCTCATGACATGCTCCGGATTGCCCGTGACATCGGCAATCATGCGGTTGCCCGAAATGATACGTGCCATGGACTCGTTCACTTTCTGCTGGTTGTAGATGACAGCCCCATAGAGCGACACGCCCCTGTTGATTTTTGCCACCATGTCATTCCTCCTCCCTCTGTTTTCTGATAAGGTAGGTTTCTTCAAACTCACGGGTCAGCATGATGATCCGCTTGCCCAGCACCACCAGATCTATGGTCGCCTTTTCCAGATTGCGGAGCAGGGCGTATGCCCGTTTCTCCCCGAAGTTGTTCTTGATTGCCTTTACCGTCTGGTTGTAGTTGTTGCCGATGGCCTGGAACTGATGGTAGAAATTGGTAAGACGGACATAGTAGTCCATCGTCGCCTTGTCGATTCTGACCACCTTGATTTCCCTGTTAAGTAGTACCGATTTAATAAACCTTGCACGGTAAGCCATACCCGATTTCTGGAACGAGAGTTCAAATTGCGCGTTCTCCCGTGAGTTGAATTTGATACCGTAACGGTACACGGCAGGATCGGATTTTGATTTCCGGCCTGCACTTTTTCTTGTTTTTCTGTTCTTGTTTTCTTCCATACGCATTGATGTTTTTGTTTCTGATCTTCCGTCCCGGATTCACGACTTTGGAGTGAATCCCACCCCGAGCCGTCAGGCGAGCGGCAAGTTGTTTTGGGTTGCCCGAAATATTTCGGGCTGCCCAAAACACAACTTGCTATGTTCGCTTGAACATGAATTTGCCTATCGTCAAATTGTGTTTGACCCTTCAGCCTCATTCTTCGGCTTCGGAAAGCCCTCGCAGCCGTATCCGTTCCGTTGTCGGTGCAAAGTTATGGCGGTTTATTCTGTTGTAAAATAGCAAGTTATATGTAACATGATGACATATGGTGACACAGGTCGTCACCTCCCTTGAAACATGGTGGAAGTATGGGAAAATACCATTTTATTTGCAGCGTGAACGGTAAAACAAACCAATAGACAAGTCCATAACCGTTGTATTGACGGTTTGTGAAAATACTTGTTGCAACAGACGGGCAATGATTGTTTGCTTGCTTTGTTAAGATAAAGAATTATCGGTTGGTCGGTTTTCCGGTTGGTGAGCACAAAGCAACCGTATCACTAACAAACCATGTCACAAAGCAAACAACAGACAAGTAAAACAATAGTATAATAAACCATTAAAAAAGTTCAGTTATGAAGAAGAATCCATTATTCGTTGCAGTCAGCAATCAAAAGGGTGGGGTCGGCAAAAGTACCATGTTGATAACGCTTGCCAGTCTCCTGAATTATTCGATGGGCAAGAATGTGGCCATCGTTGATTGTGACTCCACCCAGCGTAGCCTGTTCAATCTGAGGGAACGGGACATGGAGATGGTGGAGATAAACAAGAAGTACATGGTGTTGCTGGAGGAACAGAGACTCAGGGGACGTAGGATTTATCCTATCAGGCAGGCAAAACCGGAGAATGCACGCCATGTGGCCGGAGAGTTGGCGGCAAAAGCAGATTTTGATATCGTTTTCATAGATCTGCCGGGATCTATGGACATATCTGGCGTTTTGCAGACCATTTTCAATGTGGATTATGTATTGACCCCCATTGCCGCTGACAATTTTGTCATGGACAGCAGTTTTGTCTTTGCCAAAAGCGTCATGAAGTGTGCGGAAAACCGGAAGAACATTCCCTTAAAAGACGTGCTCCTGTTCTGGACCAAGGTCAAGAAAAGAAGCAACACCGAGGTGCTTGACAACTATATGGCACTGATGAAGAAACAGGGGTTGAAAATTCTGGATTCAATAATTCCCGATCTCTGCCGCTATGACAAGGAACTGTCATCCCGGACACGCACCTATTTCCGCTGTTCGCTCCTTCCACCGCCGGCAGGACAGCTTAAAGGCAGCGGATTGCAGGAACTGGCAAACGAACTGATTGTAAAATTTAACCTGTAATTGAGATATGGCAAAGAAAATTGTAAAAGTGAATGAAGAAAAAATCAGGGGGTATATGGTCGGTGACATTCCTGATGCCATCGAGAACGAGGATATCATAGTGGTTGAGGTTCCGGAAGAGGGAAACAATGAAAGGCAGGATACGGAAAAAGAAACTGCCCGGAAAAATTCCAAATCTTGCAATATGCCTGAAAGTGACAGTAACTTTCGTCAAAAGTATCTGGTGAATACCCCCATGCCCGGACGTATCCAGGTGTACCTGAACCGCAAGCTGTACGACGAGATAAAGAATTATCTCAATGTGATAGCTCCCGAAATAAGTATTGCGAGCTATATCAGTAATATCATAGCCGAGCATATAGAACTCAACATCGAGGAAATCACCCGAATGTATAAAGACCGTTTTTCACCCCCTAAAATTCAATAGTCATGGAAACAACATTAATTTATTTTTCAGTAAAAGCCGTGTCGGCAACTTATATATTATATAAGGTATGGATGTTTATATTCAGTCCGAAAGTTTATAAATTCTGGAACAATCAGCTTCGTTATATGCGCATTGCACGTATCCGGTTATGGAAATTACGCAAAAAACGGATGGTGGAAAAAGCAAGGAAAGCCCGGTATAGGGCAAGACTGGACAAGGCTGAAGCATGGATCGCACAAGCGGAGAAGGATATCCTGAAAGTCGGGCATGAAGAGAAAACCGAAACGCAGCCGAATCCCCTGGACGAGTATAATGAAGTAATCGGAAAGACGAAAATAGTCTATCTTGAAGACCCGGACGTGGCGAGAAAAACTCCCACACGTTCTGAACCTATGAAGAAAGAGCCTATAGAGGAAGATGAGGATATAGATCCGGATGATGTGATAGATGACTTCTCTTCACAAAAGGGACTGACAGAATCGGAAAAACGGGAACTTATGTCAAATGATGGGTGTATTCCTGATCCGGATTTTTCAAGGGCACTGACTTTTGAGGAACTGAACAATGTCGCTGATGTGCTTATTTCGGGGACGGATGACAGAAAGAAAATCCGAAATGCTGCCGAAACCTTGTACCAACTTCAGGATACAGACCTGTTCAGGTTCTTTTCAACCGAATTGAGTACTCAAAGCCAATTGGAAAAACTGCTCAAGGAAAATATGCCAAATGGAAAAGAGACATCAAAACAGTCTTTGGAACAGATTGGAATTGATTGGAATAAATACATGTAAATATGGAATCGAATGAGAAAAACAAAAAATAACAAGCAATGCCGAAGTCAGAAGCAGAATCTTTTGGCATAAAAAGAAATCCTGCAATTCGTGCCCCACGCATCTATCTATCTGAAGAAGAAGTCATCAGAATTATGCGGAAAGAAGCCGCTATCAAAAAGAAGATAGGAAATCTTATTGATAGTATGCTTTGTAATGACTCACAAATTTCAGAAATGGATAATACAAAAAATGAGACAGAGGCATTCGATATATAGATATAGATGAATTCGTTTAATTGTTTCTTTTTGCTGTCATAGTTTCAGAAGGCATGTCGATGTGATATCGGTGTGCCTTTTCCTGTTTTTGGAGATTTATATATCCAAACTGTCTCTTTTTGTTTCCATCGTCATATTAAATTTCTGCCAATATTGGCACTTATATATTATGGACTATAAGATAATGCTGACAAACAAGTATTTAAGAGAAATCAATGCAAAAATTCTATCTTTGCAAAAAAATGAACGATGGCAATGAAAAAAGCGATATTGGAAAAATGGCTGGTGGCGCAGAAACGTCACCGTCTTTCAGACAAGCAAGTACAGATGGCCCGTGAATTGGGTCTGAATCCCGACAAACTCGGCAAGATAGACAACCACAAGCAGGAGGTGTGGAAAACCCCGCTTCCGCAGTTTATTGAGGAAATCTACTTCAAGCGGTTCAAACGGGAAGAGCCGGAAACGGTCAAACCCTTAAAGCTGATTATGGCTGAAATGGAGGTCAAGAAGAAACAACAGAAAGCGAAGAAGGAGGAACGGAGGAAACAGCGTGCCCTCTCTTCCGGTTCTGAGGAATAGGTAATGTATATATAAAAAGAAGCGAAGTGTGAAGGCCGACCGGCTTTCACACTTCGCTTTTCCATTCCAATACAGACAGCCGCTATTTCATCCTTTCATAAAGATTGATGACCGGCTTGCCGCTTTCTAACGCCTTGCTCACCGTGTAGAATGTTCCCCCTCTCGGCACAAGATCCCAATAAGCTATGACTGTATCCGCTTTACGCACCATGTATTCATCCCTGCGAAGGTAGCAGCCCTTGTGGTAATTTTCGGAAACCATGACCACCCGGTCCATCCTTTCCAACAGACGGGCATACAACAGCTGGTCTTCCGCTTCAAACCACAAGGGCTGTTTCCGAAATGGTACTGCCGCTATGAGCTTGATACCTTCGTATCTCTCCCTGACCTGCAAGACCGCCTCCGCAGCAGTCATATCAAATCCGCTGGCCATCCCGGTGTAGTACTCCTTGTATCCCTGCCCGTACAGTTCTGTTACCACTCCGGCCACAACATCCCTGATTTGTGCAAGTATCCGGGGATCGTTTCCGAACCCTTGCAGAATACGTTCCTTACGGTGTCCCGTGAAAGCCACTGTCTGATTGTTTCTTGTTTCCATGTTATCTTCTGTTTTTTGTTTTACATATATCCATTCAAACCGAACGGTATTTTATTTCCTGAAGGCTTTTCCGCCCCGGTCCGGAATCCCGCAAGGCTTGCCGTGAAAAAATACCGCAAGCGCAGCGAGGATGATTATTTCACGGCAACCAGCCCGCAGGGCCGCCTTGCCGGGTTTCCAGGGACACGGGGCTACCTTTGCCGGAAGAAATGAAATGCCGCTTTCTCCTTATCCCTGTTTTTACTGTTTCATATTTCCGGGAAAACCCTTTTTGAATGGTTGAAAATCCCTGCCGATGTAACGTGATGTCATAAGGTGTCACAGGTCGTACAGTTTGTAAATCAACAGATTAAGTGCTATATATTCGCAGTCGAAATGATTTTTTGTCTCACTAATTAAAAGTTTCGACACATGAAAAAAAGATTCTTTTTGGCAGCCATGGCGCTGCTGGTTTCAGTGGGGGCTTTCGCCCAGGGTAATGGTATCGGAGGAATTACCGAAGCAACCAATATGGTCACTTCGTATTTCGATCCCGGAACTAAGTTGATTTACGCCATCGGTGCCGTTATCGGCCTTATCGGAGGCGTGAAGGTCTATTCCAAGTTCTCGTCCGGTGATCCGGACACCTCAAAGACCGCCGCCAGCTGGTTCGGTGCGTGTATCTTCCTGATTGTCGCCGCCACCATCTTGCGCTCATTCTTCCTGTAATATGGCGGAATACAATGTCAACAAGGGAATCGGGCGCAGCCCGGAGTTCAAGGGACTCAAGAGCCAGTACCTGTTCATCTTTGCGGGAGGATTGCTTGCTTTGTTTGTAATCTTCGTCGTCATGTACATGGCAGGCATAGGCCAGTGGGTCTGCATCGGTTTCGGGGTCGTTTCCGCATCGGTGCTGGTCTGGGGCACTTTCAGGATGAACTCGAAATACGGTGAATGGGGCCTTATGAAACTCCATGCGCTGCGCAGCCATCCCCGCTACATCATCAGCCGGAGAAAGTTCCTCCGGTTGTTTTCTCCAACCATTAAAAAAAGAAAAACATGAGAAACGTAATGAAAACAGCCACGCTGGAAAGCAAGTTCCCGTTATTGGCCGTGGAGAACGGCTGCATCATCAGCAAGGATGCGGACATCACCGTGGCATACCGGGTGGAACTGCCGGAACTCTTCACGCTGACACGAGCCAAGTACGAGTCCATGCACTCCACCTGGGCGAAGGCGGTCAAGGTATTGCCGAACTACAGTATCGTGCACAAGCAGGACTTCTTCATTGAAGAGGGGTACAAGCCAGATATCTGCAAGGAAGACCTGAGTTTTCTGAGCCGCAGTTTCGAACGTCATTTCAACGAGCGGCCATATTTGCAGCATACCTGTTACCTTTTCCTGACGAAGACCACGAAAGAGCACAGCCGGACAACCAGCAGTTTCAACGCGCTTACACGGGGATTCATCATCCTCAAGGAGATGCAGGACAAGGAAACCGTCACCCGTTTCTTGGAGTGCTGCGGGCAGTTCGAGCGCATCGTGAACGACAGCGGCCTGATCCGTATCATTCGCCTTGCGGATGAGGAAATCGTCGGAACCGGGAATTCAGCCGGCATCATAGAGAAATATTTTTCCATGTCTCAGGAAGACGCCACCTGCTTGCAGGATCTGTCTCTCGGTGCGGGGGAAATGAAGGTCGGGGACAATTACCTTTGCCTTCATACGCTTTCCGATCCGGAAGACCTGCCGTCAAACGTATCTACCGACTGCCGGTATGAACGGCTTTCGACAGACCGGAGCGACTGCCGCCTGTCCTTTGCCGCCCCGATAGGCATCCTGCTCACGTGCAACCATATCGTAAACCAGTACCTCTTCATCGATGATTCGGCGGAGATTCTCAGGAAGTTCGAGCAGACCGCACGGAACATGCACTCGCTTTCCCGTTACAGCCGTTCCAACCAGATCAACCGCGAATGGATTGAGGAGTACCTGAACGAGGCACACAGCAAGGGGCTGGTTTCCATCCGTGCGCACTGCAATGTCATGGCATGGAGCGATGACCGGGAAAAGCTCAAGCGCATCAAGAACGATGTGGGCAGCCAGCTGGCGTTGATGGAAGCCAAACCGCGCCACAACACGGTGGATGTGCCGACCCTCTTCTGGGCGGCAATACCCGGCAATGCCGGAGATTTCCCGTCCGAGGAGAGTTTCCACACCTTTATCGAGCAGGCCCTGTGCCTGTTCATCGGGGAAACCTCCTACAAGGACTCGCTCTCCCCGTTCGGCATCCGCATGGTGGACCGCCTGACCGGAAAACCCGTCCATCTGGATATTTCCGACCTGCCGATGAAGAACGGCACAATCACCAACCGTAATAATACCCTATATTTTTACCGTTTTTATATTGTTTGAGTTTGTGTATAAATAGCTGATATTTAGAGATTGTTAGGAAAATGATTTGGCTTTTGATTTGCTATTTTTTCCGATAATCTCTATTTTTGTATGCAAATCGTATGTACAAAATAGACGTATAACAATAAACAAGGCAGCCTATGTTCAAGTATTCAAAAGATGGCATATCCGTACTGTCGGTACTGGATGCACGCAGGGCGAAGAAAAGCGGTCTGTTCCCTGTCAAGATACAAGTGATACACAACCGCAAGCAGAAATATTATTCCACCGGAAAGGAATTGTCCAAAGAGGACTGGGAAATCCTTGCCGAAAGCAAGAGCCGCAGACTGATTGAGATACGGGCAAGCGTGGAAAACAGTTTCTCCATCATAAAAAGCCAAGTGGAAGCCCTTGCGGAACGTGGGGACTTCTGTTTCGATGCGCTCAGCATGAGGCTGGGCAGGTGTACTGGTACAACCCTTAACACAGCCATACAGGGGAAAATAGACGCATTCAAACTCAACGGGCAGGTAAATTCCTATTATAACTACCGCAGCACGTTGAAAAGCATAGAACGGTTCGCAGGCGGCAGCGTGCCGTTCTCTGCGGTTTCTGCGGACTGGCTGTCACGCCTTGACAAGTTCCTGCGGAACGAGGGCAAGACCGTCACCACCATAAATTTCTATATGAAAGCCCTTAAATGCGTGGTGAATGACGCAAGGCGCAACGGGATTTTAAAAGAAGCCCAATACCCGTTCGGCAGGGGGAAGTACGAGATACCGAGCGGCAACAGCCGAAAGTTAGCCTTGACGATGGAACAGATAAAAAAAGTCGTGACATACAAGGGCAGCAAGACCGTTGAGAAGTACCGGGACTTTTGGTTTTTCTCCTACCTGTGCAACGGTATCAATTTCAGGGATATGCTTTTCTTGCGGTATGGGAACATCGTGGACGGTGAAATCTGCTTTGTACGCTCCAAGACATCGCACACGTCCAACCATATACGGGAAATAAGGGCGGTACTCACTCCCGAAATGCGGGATATTATAAAACGGTGGGGAAACCCGGACGATGGGAAACCCGATACTTTCCTTTTCAAGTACGCCAGAGAAACGGAGGACGAATTCGCCATTTCTGCAATAGTCAGACGGGTAACGCACCGTTGCAACATCGCTTTGGCTAAAATAGCCCAAGCTGTCGGTGTCCCCCGTTTCACGACCTATTCCGCCCGGCATTCCTACGCGACTGTCTTAAAACGCAGCGGAACGAACATCGCTTACATATCCGAGAGTTTGGGGCATTCAAGCCTTGCCATCACGGAGAACTACCTCGCCAGTTTCGAGCAGGAGGAGCGGATAAGGAACGCGCAGTTATTAACCAAATTCGATTGAGCCATGCCGAACAAGAAAACCAAGACGGTGAAGATTAGACACCTTGAATGTTTCAGTGCCATTTATGGGGAACTGGCGCAGAATCCCGAATACGCAGACTACGAAATAGAAGAAGCCGTACTGCAAGTGAAATCATATATTCCCCCTACCGTCAAAGACGTGGACAAGGCGATAGAGAAAATAAGGTTCAGCCATGCCACCCGTAAATACAAGTACCCCGTATTCGAGGGCAGGGAACTGATAGACCAAAAGACATTGGCGAAAATGGCGGGCGTGAGCAGGCAGACCGTAGCCCGGTGGGAGGAACTCGGTTTCATATCCCGTTCGGACATAGGGCTGTCGGGAAACAAATATTTCGTAATAAAAGAAGTCGTTTCCCAACTTGAAAGGTTAAAGGATGTAAAATAACGGCATTCGCATAATCACTTAACATACATAGGACAAACGGTGTGTTGGAAGGACAAAAATCACCAATACATCGTTTGTCCCTTTTTTATCCCGCTCCAATCTTGCCGGATGTCCTGCATTGTCCCAAGTTGTCCGGTCTGTGTCAAGTGATTAGTAATTGAATAATCGGTTTCTTTTATTCTTCCTTTGCGGCATCAACCGGTTGCAACGGCTATGACGGTAGCCAAGTAATAACTAAAAAAGGAAGAAAATATGACGAACATTATTCTGACAACGCCCGAAGAACTCCGGGCTATCGTGAGCGAAACCGTTTCCCAGTCATTGGCAGGATTCACCCAGCCGAGGAACGAACCCGACAACCTCACGCCCGATGTGGCGGTAGAGGTGCTGGAACGACACGGTTTTCTGATTTCAAAGGCACGGCTCTACAAGCTGACCGCAAAAAAGGAAGTGCCGTTCCGCAAATACGGGAACAAATTGCTTTTCTCACGGAAAGAGCTTCTCACGTGGGCGGAAAACCTTGCAAAAAGGGTGAACGACAAGGACGAGGCGGCACTCGCCATCGCCAAGAGCGCAAACCGGAAAATCCGTAACTATGGAAAATAAGAGGAAAGAAGAAGCCGGGCAGGATGTCACCATGCAGAAAGAGGATTTCGCAGCCCTTTGGAAAACCATCCATCTAAAGGTGACGGACACTTACGAAGTGCCGCCCGAAATACTCTGGGTGAACGGCTCTACCATCGGCACATTGGGCAATTTCAGCGCATCCACAGGCAAAGCCAAGAGCAAAAAGACATTCAATATTTCCGCCATTGTTGCGGCAGCGTTGAAGAATGACGAGGTACTGAAGTATTCGGCATACCTGCCACCGAACAAACGGAAAATCCTCTATGTAGATACCGAGCAGAGCAAGTACCATTGCCATAAGGTCATGGAGCGTATTTTGCGCCTTGCCGGACTGCCTACCGACAAGGACAGGGACGATTTTGTTTTCATCGTGCTAAGGGAGCAGACCCCCGACAAGCGGAAACAGATTATCGGCTATATGCTTGAAAATATGCCCGATGTGGGGTTGCTCATCATTGACGGAATCCGTGACTTGATGTATGACATCAACAGCCCCAGCGAATCAACCGACCTGATCAACCTCTTGATGCGCTGGTCAAGCGGATATAACCTGCATATCCACACTGTTCTGCATTTGAACAAGGGGGATGACAACACAAGGGGGCATATCGGTACGGAACTGAACAACAAGGCTGAAACCGTCCTGCAAATCACGAAAAGCCAGCAGGACGGCAACATAAGCGAGGTAAAGGCGATGCACATACGTGACCGGGAATTTGACCCGTTCGCATTTCGAATCAATGACAACGCTTTGCCCGAAGTCATGGACGGTTATGTATTCCAGCAACCCAAGCAGGACAGGAGCTTTCCGCTTACAGAGCTGACGGAACAGCAGCACCGGGAAGCATTGGAGAACGGTTTCGGCAAGCAGGTTGTACAAGGCTATTCCAATGTGATAGCGGCATTGAAACAAGGTTACGCAAGTATAGGTTACGAGCGTGGACGTAATGTCCTTGTGTCGCTTAACAAGTTCCTTGTGAACAAACGCATGATTGTAAAAGAGGGTAAGGGCTATCGCTATAATCCCGATTTCCATTATTAAAAGTCGGTTTGGTTTAGTCCGGGTGTATATACAAGAGGAACGGACTTACTATTTCCCTGTATCGGAACAGGCAGGTTTAGTATGGTACGGGTGTATATATAACGGACTAAACAGGACTGGCGCACTTTTCAACTATCTTTTTATCCCCAAAAAAGAAAATGTTATGAACATCGAAGATGTGAAACAAATACCCATCGCAGACTATCTGCACAGTTTAGGTTACTCTCCCGTCAAGCAGCAGGGTAACGGTTTATGGTACAAATCACCGTTAAGGGAGGAACACGAACCGTCTTTCAAGGTGAACACTGACCGCAACCTTTGGTATGACTTTGGCGCAGGCAAGGGCGGCAACATCATCGCACTGGCAAAGGAACTCTATTGTTCCGACAGCCTGCCATACCTTTTAAACCGGATAGCGGAACAGACACCGCACGTCCGTCCGGTCAGTTTTTCTTTTCCCCAGCGCAGGACAGAGCCGAGTTTCCAGCATTTGGAAGTCCGTGACCTTACCCATCCGGCATTGCTCCGTTACTTGCAGGGACGGGGTATCAATATCGAACTGACAAAAAGAGAATGTAAGGAACTCCATTTTACCAATAACGGTAGACCGTTCTTTGCTATCGGTTTCCCGAACATGGCAGGAGGTTACGAGGTTCGCAATTCCTTTTTCAAAGGCTGCATCGCCCCGAAAGACATCACCCATATACGGCAGCAGGGAGAGCCGGGAGAGAAATGTTTGGTATTCGAGGGTTTTATGGATTATCTTTCTTTCCTCACGCTCCGGATGAAGAACTGCCCGGCTATGCCCGACCTTGACAGACAGGATTATGTCATACTCAACTCTACTGTCAACGTGCCGAAAGCCATTGACGTGCTGTCCCCGTATGAGCGCATCCACTGTATGCTTGACAATGACAAGGCTGGATATGAAGCGACACGGGCTATCGAACTGGAATACTCCTACCGTGTGCGTGACTTCTCGGATAATTATAGGGGCTATTCGGACTTGAACGATTATCTGTGCGGCAGGAAGCAGGAACAGAAAAACGCAGCCAGCCAAGTGCAGGAAACGAAGCAGGAAACCGGACAACGTGCCGCCCCAAGACAAAAGAGAGGCAGGGGCATTTAATCCGGCAGGACTACCAACGGCTGGCGGTTTATTTGGAGAGCAAGGTTATGTTTCGGTAAACCGAAACTACCTTGCTTTGCTCACCGCAAAGAAAATTTCTCCCGTTGGTCGCAATTTTTAAGACACCATTCAAACGTAAAAAACCATGACGAGTATAAAGGACAAGCCGGGGGGACGTCCGGCAAAGAAACGGATAGAGAAGCAGCAACGGGTTGTCAGTACGAAACTGACCGAGTTGCAGTATTACGCCATCAGGAAACGAGCCGGGGAAGCCGGGTTGCGTGTCAGTGAGTATGTAAGGCAGGCGGTTGTTTCGGCAGAGGTCATACCCCGGCTGAACAGGCAGGATGCGGACACCATCCGCAAACTGGCAGGGGAAGCCAACAACATCAACCAACTGGCACACCGGGCAAATGCCGGAGGTTTCGCACTGGTGGCGGTGGAACTGGTGAAACTGAAAAACAGGATTGTCGAAATTATAAACCAGTTGTCGGATGATTGGAAAAATAAAAAAGGGAAGCGGGTTTAAGGGCTGCGTAAACTATGTGTTGGGCAAGGAACAGGCGGCTTTGCTCCATGCGGACGGGGTACTGACAGAAAGTCAGGGAGATATAATCCGCAGCTTCTGTATGCAGACCGAGATGAATCCCGACTTGAAAAAGCCAGTCGGACATATTGCGTTAAGCTATTCGGCAGTGGATGCACCCAAATTGACAGACGAGAAGATGATACAGCTTGCGCAGGAATATATGCGTGAAATGAAAATTACCGATACGCAGTATATCATCGTGCGCCATCAAGACCGGGAACACCCACATGTGCATATCGTGTTCAACCGTATAGACAACAATGGCAAGACCATTTCGGACAGAAACGACATGTATCGTAACGAACAGGTATGCAAGAAGCTGAAAGCCAAACACGGGCTTTATTTCGCCAAGGGGAAAGAGCAGGTGAAGCAGCATCGGTTGAAAGAGCCGGACAAGTCGAAATACGAGATTTACGCGGCTGTGAAGAACGAAATCGGAAAATCCCGTAACTGGCAGCAGTTACAGGAGCGGTTAGCGGAAATGGGTATTGCTATCCAGTTCAAGTATAAGGGACAGACAAGCGAGATACGGGGCATATCCATTTCCAAAGGCGAATACACGTTCAAGGGTTCGGAGATAGACCGCAGTTTCAGTTTTTCCAAACTGGATAAATGTTTCGGGGATGCAGGAATGAATGTTGCCGAAAGCCAACGGCAAACAACTTTCGCACCCGTTCGGGAGCAGGCACCTGCACCGAGCAAGGCTGACAGCCCGTTGATAACAGGTTCACTCGGTCTGTTTTCCGCTTCTTCTCCCCCAGTGGATGAAGAACCTAATTTTAATTTGAGAAAGAAGAAGAAAAAGAAAAAACAACTTAAACTGTAAAGACATGGAAGACAATTTGATTTTAGAGGGGCTTCTCTCTATGGTTACGGAACTGAAAGGGAAGCAGGAAGCACAGGTAACGCCAGCCAGCCGGGAGGAAACTCTCGAACGGTTGGGAGCAATCGAGCAGGCATTGTCGGAACTGCACAGTAGCCCGGCTGTTTCCGAAAAGGAATTGCAGGCTATCCAAAGCCAACTTGCCGACATAAGGAATGCGGAACAGGAGCAGAAGCAATCCATAGGAGAAGTGAGAAAATTTGTAACGGCTACCTACCGTTGCCTGAAAGAAATGCTGGATGCGTTGGATTCTTACCGTAAGGAACGCACAACCGAAAAAGCGGAAACCGAACCTGCATCGTTGCCCCGGAGGATAAGCGGTTTGTTACGCCCGAAACTGTTTGTTTTTTTGGCAGGGCTGGTTATCTGTTTCGTTTCCTTATTCCTGAATATCCGTTTGGCTGGACGGATGCAGCAGTTGCAGGACAACGATATGAAATACCGCTACATTCTGATGAAAGGGGAAGCGGACGGGGGCTGCCTTGATTTGCTGGAAACGAATTTCAGTAGGGAACGGGATAACGCTTTCATCCAAAACCTGACTGATTCGGTGACGGGGTTTGAATACCGCAGCAGGAAGCAGGCGGAAGCGTTGGAACGTGCAAGGTTGCTCAATGAACAAGCCGAGCAGTTGAAAAAGGAAGCCAACCGACTGGGCAAGCCATAAACCGGGAAAACAAAGGATACAAACTGTAAATGTTAAAGCCCGCACAATATGTGGAGAAAAGTGCGGTACATCTTCGTGGTGTACTGCACTTTTGCTATATTTGCGGATAGTCTAATTTGAAAAGCAAAAATCCAAAATCCGCTGGATTGTTCGGATGATTAGGCTATAATTTAGAAGTGTAGGAACAACACCATAAGGTGCGGTTATAAATAAATTATAAAACTCTGAATATGAAATATGGAAATTAATATAATAGCAAATAGAAATTGTATTGTAAATTTCGTAAACGACTTTTTAGCAAGCAATCAATTAATTTATTTTGATTGTAGCAATTACGAAAATAAAGGTATTATTTGGGGCAATGTTCTCGACATAAAGGATTTTGCTGATAGAGATATTCTTATCAATATTGGTTCTAAATTTGATTTTGAACAAAAAATAAAAATATTATCACATCGTCCTTTGACAGAAGATAAGAAAGATTTTATTTATATGACTAATTTTTGGTATCCAAATGAAATAAAGATAACTGATACCTCTTTTATTTGGAATCCACAACAAAGTCCTCATGCTAAATATAATGGAATTGCTTTGAAAAAAATAATAAGAGAATCATTTAATCAAGGAATGAAAACATCAGATGATAGATATAATGAATTCAACAAGATATTTCATAAATATTATTGGTCAAATGAAGTTGATAATTATTTGGACAAATTATATTATAGTGGCGGTATAATACCAATACAACCACTTTCCACTAAAACGGTTTTATAACAAGGTCGAGATAACAGCTAAACGCTGTTCCTCACCAAACCATTAGCTGTAATAGAAGCATGAAAAAGATTATTGACTATCTATTCTATAGGTATTATTTGGTTTGCTTGAAAAATGAGGAATTTCCGCGTTTTGGTGCAAGTTGTATATTATCGGAAGTTATTTCAATAACTTATATGTTCGCATCTTTTTTATTCTCGTTTTTTTTAACAGGAGATTTCTTTTTTTCATATATGTCTAAACTAACAACATTTATTGTATGGATAATTGGTTTTATACTTCCCTGGATTGTTGTGTACATATATTATAATAAGAAAAGGATTCGCATCTTATTTGAGAAATTTCAAGATAATATTTATAATACCAAATACTCAGATAAGGCAGTATTAAGTATCAGATATGTTGTACTTACTGTCGGTCTTCTTTTAATGTTCTTTCTTTATCAGTTCTAATCGCCATGTTCCTTTAGCACGTGGGTTGGCGGCTAATCCAAAAGGTCTGGCTATGGGCTACCGGGTAACGTAAAGGAATCAAATCAATTTATTCAGATATGGAACAACGTATTACATCACTATTGCTGCCCGCTCCTGAAAGTTTAGTTTATTCTTTTGTATATATATCCAAACCAATTTAAACCTATTTCTATTGACAGCAAATTATATATGCTGGCGAAAAAAGAAAAACAGAGTTTCTTTCTCTTTTTGCCAGTATCATGTCTATTTTTCACTGAAAAACGAGAGAAAACAGATATAAAAACATCTCCTACCACATTTACCCCTTAACAACAAATATCCTTTTCTGTTTTCTTATAATCACTCTCTTTGTATGCAAATTGCATGTTTGCAAAATATTAATATTGATATATTCGATACTATAAATCTTTGATATTCAGTATTAAACAGATAAAGTTTTATACACATTAATTATAGCCAACCGGAACAAATTCATCCTCGGACCTTCGGGCAGCGGGAAATCTTTTTTCACCAACCACATGGTACGCCAGTATTACGAGCAGGGTGCGCATGTGCTGTTAGTGGATACCGGAAACTCCTATCAGGGACTGTGCAGCCTTATTCATGCCAGGACACACGGCGAGGACGGGATTTATTTCACTTATGAAGAAAAAGATCCGATAGCTTTCAATCCTTTTTACGTGGAAGACGGGATTTTCGATATCGAGAAGAAAGAATCCATCAAGACGCTTATCCTTACCCTGTGGAAGCGTGACGACGAGCCGCCGACACGTGCCGAGGAGGTGGCGCTATCCAATGCGGTCAATCTCTTTCTGGAGAAAATCCTCAGGGACAGCAGCATAAAACCCTCCTTCGATACCTTCTATGAGTTTATCCGTGACGAGTATCAGGATATCCTGAAAGAGAAGCGAACCCGTGAGAAGGATTTTGACGTGTGGGGATTCCTCAATGTGCTGGAACCCTATTACCGTGGCGGTGAATATGACTTCCTGCTCAACTCCGACAAGCAGTTGGACTTGCTGAACAGACGCTTCATCGTTTTTGAGCTGGACAACATTCGCGATAACAAAGTGCTACTTCCGATTGTCACCATCATCATCATGGAGACTTTTATCAGCAAGATGCGCAAGTTGAAAGGTATCCGGAAAATAATCCTTATCGAAGAGTGCTGGAAGGCATTGGCATCCGCCAATATGAGCAATTACATCCGCTATCTTTTCAAGACCGTCAGAAAGTTTTTCGGCGAGGCTGTGGTCGTGACCCAGGAAGTGGAAGATATCATCTCTTCTCCTATTGTCAAGGGGACTATCATCAACAACAGCGACTGCAAGATTCTGCTTGACCAGCGTAAGTACATGAACAAGTTCGACGAGATTCAGACGCTGCTTGGCCTGACCGACAAGGAGCGGGCACAGATACTTTCCATCAACATGGCGAACAATCCGTCCCGGAGATACAAGGAAGTCTGGATTGGTCTGGGCGGTACGCAGTCGGCGGTCTATGCCACGGAAGTCTCACTTGAGGAGTACATATGCTACACTACTGAAGAAACCGAGAAACTTGAACTTATGCGGCTTACGGAAAGACTCGGTGGCAATATCGAACTTGCCATCAAGCAGTTGGCAGAAAGCAAGCGAAGCCAAGTGATAGGGAGTGGAATCATATGGAAACCGAAAAACAATCATGAATTATGGGAATGGAAGAATGGATAAAAGAACAGCAGCGCCGCTATCTGGACGAGCCACGCCTTAAGGAGTTGACGGAAGTGATGAAACAGATAAGGAAGTTCGTCCGGGAAAAGGAGTACCGGAAGCTGACGGAACTGGTCAGGCGGTACAGGAAGTCCGAGGATGTGATTACCCAAGTTGCCTGCCTATTGTCAGACTCGCACCTGTTCCCGACGCCGGAAAAAACGGTGGAAACGGACAGGTCGGAATTGATAACGGCATTGAAAGACACGTATTTCATGGAGAAGAACGGTTGCCGGCTTGCGGATGTCAATCCCGAAAAAGCCGATTCCGTCCACGGAATGCTCGCCATGCACACGTTCATGCGGGATGCTTACTCGAAGGTATATCCTGAAAGCAAGCAGGAACGGCCGTCACCGGAAGAAGTACGGTCATCTGTACGGATTCTGGATTTCCATCGGAAAGAGAGCGACGTGTGGGAACTCTGCAACCTGGCAGTGTATCTTATGCCGCCCTCACGGTATGTGGCGCTCAGGTACGAGCTTGCGGATGATTATGACAGGCTTGACAGATTGCACCGTTCCGGACCGGAACCGGCATATGACGAGGGGGTGGCATTGGAAAGCCGCCTGTGCAGGAATGCGGAAAAGGCAGCGGAAAGCATCGGGGATGTCTGTCTGCCGGATTTCTACCTGGAAAAGCTGAATGAGGAACTGGAGAATTTGGGACGGATTGCGGCCTCGCCGGATGCGGTCCACGACATCCTGCATATCAGTCCTGACTTTCTCGCCAAGTACGGCATAGACAAGAACGCTTCCGCCACGGAACGCTCGTGTCAGGCGGAGAAAGCCTACCGGGAGCTGGACGCCCGTTTCGTCAGAATGACCGGACGCAGGCCGTATGCAGACGAACTCTTCGCCTCCATCAGACGCAAGAAGGAGGATTCCGGAATAGAGAACCGGCCGAGACAGGCGCAACGGGTCATCCTCCGGAACCCGCCGTCCAAAGGACGAAAAATGGGAATCTGACTTTTAACAGAATTATTCACAATTAAAAACAGGAACATCATGAAAAAGAAAATTCTTATGCTGTGCATGGGCTGTTTCCTTGTCAGCCTCACTGCGAAAGCCCAATGGGTAGTGAGCGACCCGGGCAATCTGGCGCAGGGAATCATCAATGCCGCCAAGAACATCGTTCACACGTCCTCCACTGCCACCAATATGGCGAATAGTTTTCAGGAAACCGTGAAAATCTACCAGCAGGGCAAGGAGTATTACGACGGGCTTCGCAAGGTCAAGAACCTTGTCCGGGATGCCCGCAAGGTTCAGCAGACCATCCTGATGGTGGGCGATATCACGGACATCTATGTCACCAGCTTCGAGCGTATGCTCAGCGACCCGTATTTTACGCCGGAAGAACTGAGCGCGATTGCTTTGGGGTACACCAAACTGCTGGAAGAAAGTGCCCATCTGCTGAACGATTTGAAGACGGTGGTCAACGAGAACGGGCTTTCCATGAATGACAAGGAAAGGATGGATATCATCGACCGCTGCTACAACGACATGTTGCAAAACCGCAGTCTGGTACAGTATTACACCAACAAGAACATCGGGGTGTCCTACCTGCGCGCCAAGAAACGGAACGACCTAGACCGCGTGATGGCACTCTATGGCTCACCGAACGAACGTTATTGGTAATTCCTAATCCGCTTTCATTATGTTATTGTTGGCTATAGATTTTGACAACCTGCATCAGATTTTACAGAATCTGTATGTGGAAATGATGCCGCTCTGCTCAAAGATGACCGGTGTGGCAAGAGGCCTTGCCGGTTTGGGAGCGCTTTTCTATGTGGCGTATCGTGTATGGCAGGCTCTGGCCCGTGCCGAGCCTGTGGATGTCTTTCCGCTTTTGCGTCCGTTCGCCTTGGGGCTTTGTATCATGTTCTTTCCGACACTCGTTCTGGGTACGCTGAACAGCATCCTCTCGCCCGTCGTGAAAGGGACCCATACCATATTGGAGTCGCAGACCTTTGACATGAACGAGTACAGGGTGCAGAAGGACAAGCTGGAGACTGAGGCGATGAAACGGAATCCCGAGACAGCCTATCTGGTCGACAAGGAGACTTTTGACAACAGGCTGGACGAGCTGGGCGCGTTTGACGCTATAGAAGCCTGCGGAATGTATGTGGACCGTGCCATGTACAACATGAAAAGGGCCGTGCAGAATTTCTTCCGCGAACTGCTGGAACTCCTGTTCAATGCGGCGGCGCTGGTCATCGACACGCTGAGGACATTCTTCCTGATCGTGCTTTCGATACTCGGTCCCGTTTCCTTTGCCATCTCCTGCTGGGACGGTTTCCAGGCTTCTCTCAGCCAGTGGTTCGTCCGCTACATCAGTATCTACCTGTGGCTTCCCGTAAGCGACCTGTTCAGCAGCGTGCTGGCGAGAATCCAGGTATTGATGCTGCAGAGGGACATCGAACAGCTTTCCGACCCGGATTTCATCCCCGACAGCTCAAACGGGGTTTACATCACTTTCCTCATTATCGGCATCATCGGGTATTTCACCATCCCGACCGTATCGAACTGGATTGTGCAGGCCGGAGGCGGTGCGGGCAATTATGGAAAGAACGTGAACCAGGCGGCATCCAAGACAGGCTCCGTGGTGGCCGGGACTGCCGGAGCGGCGGTGGGAAACATTGCCGGCAGGCTTATCAAGTAATAACAGTATAAAACATTTACAGAATGGAATTCAAATCATTGAAAAATATCGAGACCAGCTTCCGACACCTGCGTCTGTTCGGAATCGTCTATCTGTGTGTATGCACCCTGCTTGTGGGATTTTCCGTATGGAAGGCTTACAGCTTCGCAGAAGCGCAACGGGAGAAGATTTATGTGCTGGATGAAGGCAAGTCACTGATGCTGGCCCTTTCACAAGACCTGGAGCAGAACCGCCCGGTAGAGGCAAGGGAGCATGTCAGACGGTTCCACGAACTGTTCTTTACGCTCTCGCCTGACAAGAATGCGATTGAAGGCAATATCCGGAGGGCTATGTTCCTCAGTGACCGTTCCGCCTATGCCCATTATGTGGATCTGGCAGAGCAGGGATATTACAACCGGATAATTTCTGGTAACGTGAACCAGCGTGTAGGGATCGACAGCGTCAAGTGCGATTTCCATACCTATCCGTATGAGGTCGTGACCTACGCAAAGCTTTCCATTATCAGGGAGAAGAGCGTGACCGAGCGCAGCCTCGTCACGCGGGGCAGGCTGCTGAACTCCACCCGCAGCGACAATAATCCGCACGGCTTCATCCTCGAAGCCTTCCGTGTGGTGGAGAACAGGGATATAAGAGTGTATGACCGTTAAAATTCAGAATGTATGAAAAAGATGTTTGTAAAAATCAAGGAATCCGTGGAAGAAAAGCTACGGAAGCTGTGTGCCGGGCTTAGCCCGGAAAAGAGAGTGCCGGCAATTGTCGTGCTGGCTGCCCTGTTTGCCATCGGAAATTTCTATATGATTTTCCGTGCCATCCATGACATCGGACGGGAGGATGTACGGCCGGAAATCATAGAGATACCCCCGATGGAAATTCCGGATATCGTTCCTGCCGATACACTCCCGGATAAAAGGGTGCAGGAAATGGAAGAGTTTTTTAACCGATTCAATCAGAAAGAAAATGGGTAATGATGTCAATAAATTGAAACAGAGGCTGGAAATCAGGAAATACCTGGTTTTTGCCGGGATGTTCCTCCTGTTCCTCGGGGCGATGTGGCTCATTTTCGCACCGTCCGAAGAGGAAAAAAGGAAAGAGGAAAAAAATGCGGGATTCAACACCGAGCTTCCCGATCCGAAGGGAGCGGGCATAGAAGGGGACAAGATTGCCGCCTATGAGCAGGCTGACATGAAACGCAAACAGACGGAAAAACTGCGTACGCTGGAGGATTTCTCCGAGATGGCAGATGGGAACTCCGGGACTGTCGTGGAATTGTCACCGGATGCGGATGCCAAGGATGGCAGTTCACGTGAAGGTGACAGTAGGAATGAAGCCTGTTCTTCATCCGTCTCCGCCTACAATGACATCAACAGGACGCTCGGCAACTTTTACGAGTCGCCTCAGGAAGATCCGGAGAAGGAGGCTTTGAAAGCCGAGGTGGAACAACTCAAGCAGGCGGTCGCCACACAGAACGCGCAGCCGGATTACGAGGAGCAGGTGGCTCTCTTGGAAAAATCCTATGAGCTTGCGGCCAGGTATATGCCGGGCAATGGCGGTGTGAATACGGACAGCCGTTCCGATAATGAAAGTCCCGGGCGGAACGGACAGGCGAAAGCCGTTCCCGTGGGACTGGTTTCCACACCGGTGGTATCATCGTTACCGCAGCCTGTCAGTGATTCTATACAGCTTACGGGAATGGCACAACTGGAAAGATTCCACACGCCAATCGGTAATAAAGAAAAGAGAAATGTGAGGAATACCATCCGGGCCTGCATCCACGGGGACCAGACCGTCATCAGCGGTCAGGGAGTGAGGATGAGACTGCTGGAGCCGATGCGTGTAGGGAAGCATATCCTGCCCAAAAACTCCCTGCTTACCGGAGAAGGGCGCATACAGGGTGAAAGGCTTCACGTCAATATCCTTCAGGTGGAATATGGCGGTACCATCATCCCCGTGAAACTTGCCGTGTATGACAATGACGGGCAGGGCGGCATCTTCATTCCGGGGTCAATGGAGGCTAACGCCGTCAGGGAGGTTGCCGCCAATCTGGGGCAGAATCTCGGCACGAGCATCTCCATCACCAACCAGTCGGCAGGCAACCAGCTGCTTTCCGAACTCGGAAAGGGTGCCATACAAGGTGTCTCGCAGTATATATCCCGGAAGATGCGTGAGGAGAAGGTGCATCTCAAGTCAGGCTATACCCTGATGCTTTATCAAGACAACGATCAATAACAATCCATTAAAATTCAATCGACATGAAAAAGTTTTTTGTAATGCTTGCCCTTGCATGGGGCACTGTGGGCGCTTTCGCCCAAAATGAAGCCGACAGCGTAGCGGCGGTAAACAATGCCATCACACTGGCCAAGGATGTGTATCCTCAAAAAGAGGAGGACGGAGACCTCTATCACGGTCTGACCCGTAAACTCACCTTTGACAGGATGATACCTCCATACGGGCTGGAAGTGACCTATGGAAAGACCACGCACATCATTTTCCCTTCATCGGTGCGTTATGTGGACCTCGGTTCTCCGAACCTCATTGCAGGCAAGGCGGACGGTGCGGAGAATGTCATCCGTGTAAAGGCCACCGTGAAGGACTTCCGTGAGGAAACCAACATGTCCGTGATTACCGAAAGCGGAAGTTTTTACACCTTCAATGTGAAGTATGCGGAAGAGCCGCTGCTGCTGAATATCGAGATGAAAGATTTCATTCATGACGGAAGTGAGGTGAACCGCCCCAACAACGCCCTTGACATCTACCTGAAGGAATTGGGCTGCGAATCGCCTAAATTGGTACACCTTATCTCGAAGTCCATCCACAAGGACAACAGACGGCACATCAAGCATATCGGGTGCAAGGCGTTCGGCATCCAGTACCTGCTCCGCGGACTCTATACGCACAACGGTCTGCTTTATTTTCATACTCAGATAAAGAACCGCTCCAACGTGCCTTATGAGGTGGATTTCGTGACTTTTAAAATTGTGGACAAGAAGCTGATGAAACGTACCGCCATCCAGGAACAGGTGATATTCCCACTGCGTGCTTACGACTATGTAACGTCCGTCGCAGGAAAAAAGGACGGGCGCACCGTTTTTGTCTTCGACAAATTCACCATCCCCTCGGACAAGGTACTGGTGGTGGAGATGCACGAGAAAGGCGGTGGCAGACACCAGACCTTCACCGTGGAAAGTGAGGACATCGTGAGAGCCGAGGTTATCAACGAACTTAAAGTGAAGTAGCCATGAAGAAGTATCTGTTCCTTTTTGTTACAGTCGTGTCGCTTGCCCTGTTTTCAGGGCGGGCGCACGCCCAGCGATACCTGCCCAGGATGAAGGGCGTGGAATTGCGCGGAGGATTTGCGAACGGCTCAAAGTCCCCCTTGAATTATTATACCGGATTTGCCGTTTCCGGATACACCCCAAAAGCCAACCGCTGGGTCATAGGCGCCGAGTATCTGATGAAGAACTACGGGTATCGGAATGCGAGCGTACCCCGTGCGCAGTTCACGGCAGAAGGCGGCTATTACCTGAAATTCCTGTCTGATCCGACAAAGACGGTCTTCCTCTCGGTCGGCGGTTCCGCACTGGCCGGCTATGAGACCGTGAACTGGGGCGAGAGGATGCTGTATGACGGTTCGAGGCTGCTCGCCAAGGATACGTTTGTCTATGGCGGCGCGATAACCCTGGAGCTTGAGGCATACCTGACAGACCGCATCGTCCTTCTTGCCGGTATCCGGGAACGTGTATTGTGGGGAAGCTCTCTGGACCTGTTCACGACACAGTTCGGTCTGGGCGTAAAATTCATAATCCATTAAAACCGTATCGCTTATGACTATAGAAGAGATAAGAGACATTCCTATCGCCGTTTTTCTGGCACGGATGGGATATGAACCGGCAAGAAGACGGGGGGATGAATATTGGTATCTGGCCCCGTATCGGGAGGAGCGCACCGCCTCGTTCCAGCTGAATGTCCGTAAAGATATATGGCATGACTTCGGTACCGGACAGGGAGGCGACATATTCACCCTTGCCGGGGAGTTTATCGGCAGCGGGGATTTCAAGACGCAGGCCAAGTTCATCACAGAGATATGGGGTGGTCTTGCTCCCGAACACAAGACCGTTTTCCGCTCCGGGGAAAATGACAGGGAGGATTCCCATAGGCAGGAAAGTTTCACGAAGGTACAGTCCGGACCGCTGCACAACAGAGTCCTGCTCCGTTATCTGGCGGAACGTGGCATTAGCGGTGATGTGGCTATGCCGAACTGCAAGGAGATCAGGTATACCTTGCACGGAAAGCGGTATTTCGCCATCGGTTTCAGGAATGTCAGCGGTGGATACGAGGTGCGCAACCGCTTTTTTAAGGCCAGTCTCTCCCCGAAAGACATTTCGCTGATGGACAACGGTTCGGATACTTGCAATCTCTTCGAGGGGTTTATCGACTGCCTCTCGTGGATGCAACTTGAATTGGGATGTGGCGACGACTATCTCGTACTGAACTCGGTGGCATTGCTGGAACGCTCGTTCCCCGTTCTTGACAGGTATGAGAGAGTCAACTGTTACCTGGACCGGGACGAAGCCGGACGGTGCACACTGGAGGCTCTCCGCAAACGCTACGCGGATAAAATAGTGGACTGTTCCTCTTTGTACAAAGGATACAAGGATCTGAACGAATACTTGCAAAACAAGTTTCTGTAAAAATAGAATTAAGTATAACGTATTAAAATCTGATTGAATATGAATGCATTGAATAAAAAAAGAGGATTGGTCGGAATGACGGCAATCCTGTTCCTGGGTCTGGTGGCTTGTCTGTTGTCCGCCTGCAATGATGAAGTGGATGTACAGCAGTCCTATCCGTTCAAGGTGGAGACCCTGCCTGTCCCCACACGTATTGTGAAAGGCGAGACGGTGGAAATACGGTGTGAACTCAAACGTGAGGGACGGTTTTCCGATGCCCGCTACACCATCCGATATTTCCAGCCGGACGGCAAGGGTACGCTCCGTATGGATGACGGGATGGTGCTGCTGCCCAATGACCGCTATCCCCTTGATAGGGAGGTGTTCAGGCTATACTACACTTCTGAAAGCGAGGACCAGCAGACGATAGACATCTATTTCGAG
The DNA here is from genome assembly GCF_023656845.1 of Parabacteroides sp. Y3-G-102. Taxonomy (NCBI): domain Bacteria; kingdom Pseudomonadati; phylum Bacteroidota; class Bacteroidia; order Bacteroidales; family Tannerellaceae; genus Parabacteroides; species Parabacteroides sp. Y3-G-102. The sequence goes on from NZ_JAMOKU010000001.1 coordinate 41,774, forward strand.
GACAATAGCGAACCGGCACAGCTTTGCCAATTGACTTTTGACTTCAACAACGAGACGGAGGACGAGGATTCCGTCGTGACTGCGGATAGTAAGGAATTGCCGGTCACAACAGTCAGACACTAAGCCGGTCCTGCCTATGATGAAGTTAAAAGCAATATGGTTTGCGGTGCTTTCCGCTGCGGTCTTTTTTTCAGGTATGCCTTCAAGGGCGGAGAATCCGGTAAAGGTAAGTCCGGACAAGTTCAGTCTTGCGGTCGAGTGTGTCAAGCGATTCGAGGGTTGGCATGGAGAGAAAAAGTATTGGCCTTATGTCGGGTGGGGTCACAAAGTTCTTCCCGGGGAGAGGTTTACCAACGGTATTACAAAAGCACAAGGCGATTCCATTCTGAGAGCAGACCTCCGTAAGTTGTGCCGCATGTTCAGTTATCTGGGACGTGATTCTTTGTTGGCAGCAGTCCTTTCATATAATGTGGGACCCTACAGATTAAAAGGATATGGGAAAAGACCGAAGAGCCGGCTGTTGAAGAAACTGGAGTCGGGCGACCGTAATATTTACAAGGAATATGTCTCTTTCAGGTGCTATAAAGGGAAAGTGGTTCCGAGCATTGAACGGAGAAGGAAGGTGGAATTCATGCTGCTTTTTGAAGAGTAAATGAAAAAGGGAGAACCTTTCAGTTGTTATCACTGTCAGGTTCTCCCTTATTTCTTTGGTTTGAGAAGCTTGCATGTCAGTTTACCTGAACGGCATCCTGTACTTCCAGCTCTTCCGGCAGACGGGAAAGCAGGAGTTCCGCCATGGCTCCGTTCTGTGGAATAAGGGCCGGGAAGTCTGTCTTTCCGGGCTTGTATATCTCTGTGGCTATATTGTATAATTCCCAAGCGGTAATCTGTCCTTTGCTCATGGCCAGTTTAAGCACCTCTTCCGTGAAGATGGAAATCTGTCCCTGGTTCAGTGGATAGGTTTCCACGGAGGATGAGAGGTCCCTGTCCGAACTGTCGTGGGAGACACGCAACGCGGTCAGCAGACCTATGTACATATAGATTTCCTCCATAGATATAATCCGGCGTTTCAACCGTTGTATGCGTTCGATGTCCTCGTTCATGTTCACCTCGAAATTGGCCAGCCAACCATCCACGGTTTCGAACACCTCTTCCGTCGAGACTTTCTTCTTGCCGTAATTGCAGACGCTTCGCTCGGGTGAAAGGATACACTGGTTATGACAGATTAGCACGCAGGGGCCTATGGCTGCCTGTATGCCGTCCTGGTGGTAGGCGATGACCAATGTCGTGGTCAGTTCGTCCGTCTCCCAATCCTTGATCCGGATGGTAGCGAAAATACGGCGCAGGATATGGGCTTCCACGGCTTTTTCGCCATGTGTCTGTTCAACCTGCGGGAGGATGCTCACTCCCGGCTGTGTCTTGTTCCTGTTCTGGGCAGCGAAGATTTCTTCCACCTCATAATCAAGATTGTATTTCTCGCAGATGTCCATCATGCGCCGGATGACCTGGTAATGGTAGATGCCCTGCACCGGATTGTTGTAGATGTCATTCTCTTTATAGGTGCGTTGAAGTGTCTCGAAGTTCATCACTTCAATTCCGTTTTTCTGGAAGTCAAACTGCTGTTGTCTTTCCATTACTGCCAATGTCGTTTCCATATTGAATTGAATTTTATAAAGTTAATACTGTCGTTTGTCTCTCATCAGGTGTGTATCTGCCATCCATGGAACGGCTGTAGTGTCACGGCGAAAGAACGGTCCGGTATTCCGTGATAGAGCAGGCCGCCCACGATGCCTGTCCTTCCATCGGGACAGCGTTGGGTGAAGCCGAACGAGTACGGGGCATGGTCATAGTAGAGTGAGATTTCGCTGGGACAGTCAGGATTTTCTTCCCAGCTTTTCAACCGTTCCAGACATTTTTGGAGCGAGGTGTCACCGATGGATTCTGCATAACGCTTTACATTCTCGAAATGTTCTTCATTCAGGATTTTCATGACTTTTGTATTTTATCTGTTTAACACGTCCGGCTCTGGGAGCCGGTATTTTTATTTCTCGCCTGCCTGACAGTCCCGTGGCCGTACCCGCAAGGTTTGGCGAAAGAAAATACCGCAGCGAAGCGAGGATGATTTTCTTTCAGCCAACCCCGAAGGGGCCTGACCTTGGCCGGGTACACCGGACACGGGACTACCTTTGCAGGGTGGGAAATAAAATACACGGTAGTGTGCTTTGCATGGGGCATGGCGATTATCTTCCTGATTTGTTCGCCATTGCCGGACAAATGCTGTATTTTTGCAATTTCTAATTTCAGGATCATGGAAAACTATATAAAGAAAGCGGCGGATGCTTTCCTTGTGGAGCGTCCGTATGGTATGCGTGTGGATTACAGGAAGAAAGGGTTCGTGCTGTTTAACCGCAACCTGAACGTATTGGGCAATGCGGAGCATGCCCGTCTGGAAGAATTGACTTTGGAGCGGTTCAATGTGGAGGAAATTCCGTTGGAGGGTGAAATTGTGGAAGAACATGCAGGATTTACCGATGTATTCTTCTACACCGATTTGACCAACCCCTATGCCGGATATGTGCTGAACCTGCAAAAGCTTAAAGCCTATAACCGGTTTATGTTTCCGCTGGCAATGGCGCTGAACCGTGAGTTGTGAGGCCAGAAAATGGCAGCGGTAACAGTTGCATGAAGCAGACCGTTACCGCCAGCATTTATTGTTTGCCCTCTTTTTCTGTTATGAACGCAAGATAGGCGGACACGGCCTTATGGCATCCGGTAAAGTCCGGAGTCCGGTGACCCTTGATTTTCCGGTAACTGATGGTTCCTTCCTTATTTATGCCCATAACATGCCTGTTGAATGTCCCTTTGGTTCTGATATGGATGTCAAAACCTTCCCTTCCGGTGATTTCAAGGAACATTCCTCCCGTGATCCGTTCCCCGTCCAGGAATTTCTGTTTCTGTTCATCGAGCAGCCGCTGATGTTGCTCTTCCCGCGCTCTACGCTCTTCCGCCTCTTTCTCCTCCTGTTCCCTGCGTTTCTGTTCCTGCTTCCTTTTGTACGCCTCACGGGCTTGCACCAAGGGGGTGGCGTCAAGTCCGAGAGCCTCGAACATGCGGACGGAGATCAACCTGACGAAGGCTCCTCTTTCCGCTCCCTGAAGCGTATCCGTGATCCAGTTCCTGCAATAGGCGGCGGCTTCCTCCCTGCGGTTTTCTCCGTTGAGGAACCGGCGTGAATACTGCCCGCTGGAAAAATAAACGTTTTCAATCCGGCAGGCCACATGGAAACAGTCATCGTCCTCATTCCCATATTCGTTCTTTCTAGACAGGGAGAGATATACATTCTCCGCGTACGGCTCCAGTTCCATATAAGGAGCCACGACGGTATTCCCGTCAGACTTGTACTTGAATACTTTTGCTTTCATACTATCGTTCAGTTTGTCGGTTGTTGCATATTTCATCTATGATCTCTTTCCCGCTTCTTTCACCCTTCAGGAAGGCAAGGAAGCGCCTCAAAAAGAGCCGGGCACAGTCAGTTCCCAGTTGGGAACTTTCACCGTCTTTGGTAGCGCATACCGCAAAACGCCCCAGTCCGAAACTGTCCTGTTGCGGTATGATGTGGTAAGACAAGTCCTCGCTTGCGTTGATGTGCAACCCACGACGGAAAACATAGAAAGTTTTCGGGATTCTTCTGTCGGTATCGATTTCCATACGCTTGTAACCGTGATGTTCCAATAACCGGACCAGTTCCCTGTTTGTCGGAATTGTATGTCCGATCCAGTCCGGCCAGCTTATATTTTCTAGTATGTGTCCGTAATTGTCATATAATATATTGAACAGATCCTGGTATTCATCGTAAAATTCCCCGCTCCCGTTGCACATTTCCTCCAACGCGATGCCGTTTTTACGGACAAGGGCAAGGTCGCCCAGTCCGCACGCGATTTCATTGAGCAGCGTGCGTTCCTCGTCCCTGTCCTTTGCCGTTCCGTAAATTCTAAGCTGGGAATACCGGTGTAGCGCCGAACGGGACGGCATATCCAGTTTTTCCCATATTCCATCGTCTCCTATAGCCTGTCTGGTGTTTTCCGGAAGTCCGTGCCACCACTTGTCCAAATTGTTTGTATCCATAATTTCTGAATCAGATTGTTTTCAAATTCTGTTTTGAGTACCATGCCTGATACGCGGCGGCATACTCCTGACGTTCCCGTTCCAGGGAATCTCTCATCTCAGGGGTGTACCCGAGCAGGCGGATGTATCCTCCGTTATAGCCGGTGAGTTCGCACCTTATTCCGGCTTCCTCCAGTTTGTCGATGCGTTTTTGGGCCATTTTTGCGCTTGAATATTCCTTCGGCCAAAAATAGAGTTCGCCCCGTGAGCCGAAACAGTCTTCCCCCAGAATTATTTCCCCGGCATACTTCCGGCTTTCGATGAAGCCGAAACGCACTTTGCCCAATGCCCGGTGCATTGCCTTGTGTGCCGGACCTTCCGGATGCTTGAATGCCTCCGGAAGGTCTTTGCTGCCGAGTCTGGGCGGTTCCACCTTATACGGCTGTTTGTAACTTCCGATTCCGAGCGTCAGGTAAAAGTTGGTGTGAAAATAGTCGGTCATAGGGTCACTGTCATCGAAATTGTACGACATGATGAAATCACAGATATTCATCATTACGTCTTTTGCCCTGTCCGTCAAGGATTTGTCTGAAGCGATATGATAGTGGTTAACATCACCTTGAACTTTCCCGGACTCTTTGGTGAACGCCTCGAAATCCGCTTTCATCAACCGGATATGGATGGAGTGGTAATTCTCCCGTCTGACAGAGAACTTGTATCCCAGATAGGTCTCCTTGAGCCATGCTCGTACCAGCGCCACGATTTCCGGGGCGTGCTGTCCCTTGTAATTGCGGCCTTTCCAGCGGTATTCGTTATACACGTACTCGGTGTATTCCTTTGCCGTGGCTCCCGAATAGTCATATTCATATCCGGTTGAAGTCGCGGTAATATCCGGTTTGTCTTTCCAAACGTCGAAGAGCCTTTCAAACTCGGTGTTTACCCGTTGCATGATTGCAGTGTCGCCACCCTTGTCCGGGTGGTGCTGCAATGCCAGTCGGCGGTATTCCTTCTTCAGGTCCGCCAATGAGTGTATGTTCTGAAAATAAGTCATAACCATAAGTTTTTTATGTCCCTGCGAGGCGGTTGATAAAATATTCCCGGTAGTCAAGGTCAAGACCGAGGTTGAGACAGGCCGTTTCCATGTCATCTTCCCTCAGGTCGTCTGCATCCTGCAATTCGCACAGGTACCGGATTTCAGAGTCCAGGTACTCCTGTGCTTCCGTTTGACTGCAACCGCATGAGCTGCTGATCAGACTGATAATGTTTCCTTGCATGCTGTTTGATTTTTTTGGTTACTGTTCCTGTTTCTGAAGCGTCGTCCGTCATATATCGAGACGGCCCGTTCCACCAGAACCCTGCGGTTGTCTTCCGAGAGTTCCAGGTAGAACCGTTCCGCCGCGCCGAATGTGCCCTTGTCTGTCGCCACGCACCATTTTTTCCAGAAATGTGGGTACATGCCGCCATACACGGCTTTGCATTCCTCCTCGCTCCAGGCGTTCCACATGTAGTAGAAGAAACTGGAGACGGTATTTTCCGCTTGATATTTCATGATTTTTCAGTTTGAAGTTCTACATCTTCGGTATCTTCCAACTGATGCCATATGACATCATACATTTCATAAAGCCAGTCGATATTCCTTGCTCCAAGATCAAACCGGCTGTGGCATTCCACTTCATAAGCGCCTTCTTTTTCTTCGGCAATGACAATCAGGGCGCCTGCCGTTACCCGGAGTCCTGTCACCCTGCACTCATAAGGGTCTCCGTTCTCGTTGAACCATACCACCCAGACCGGATCATAATCCTCTTCCGGAAACCGTATCGCGTTCATGGCATGGTCGTGAAGCAACTGCCGTATCGCGTCAATGATATCCTTTCGCAATTTCTCGATCCTGTCTCCAAACAGTGACACGGGGGATTTTCCGCCTTTCCGGTTTATGGAGAGAATTTCCATGTCGGGATGGCAGCCGAAATCCCAGTCCGTCACTTCATCGTCATCCCGTGTTGTGTGGATATTGCCGCCCAATACCAGACCGCAGTCTTCCTCTACCATTCTTTGTGCTTCTTCGCGGTCCCCTGCCGCTACCGTGTAAGTACCCTCGAAGGCGTATCTTACCTTTACTTCATATTTTGCCATAATTCCTATAATTTGGTTGTTGATGTTACATGATTGATTGTTGTCCCGATTCCTCGAAGGATACCGGTGATATCCGGTACAGTTCGGGAAGGTTCAGTTTTACCATCGGGTATTCCACCCATCCGCTCCTGCGCCTGTAACCCGTATCTCCGGCAAGATTGTATCTTATGAGAAAGTCCATCGCTTCCGGATTGTTGTTGATGTCAACAAATGCCCTTTCGGGAATCCCGAAAGCCGGAAAATCCTCCAGGTTGACGGTCAGTACCGTATAGGCTTCCCCGGTCTTCGGTACTTCCAGGCTCAAGGCAAGCCAGCCGTTCGGATAAAAACCAGGGACAAGTTTCAATTTCCTTTTATGGTATGGATATGTATTGCCATGCCGGTTCTGACCGGAATCCATGATTTCGAAATCTTCTTCGCCCTCGGTAAATGACCGCATCGGGCAGGATACATCATAATAGCAGCCGTCTTCGTGACAGCACAGGTATTCCTTTCCTTCGGAGAGGATGATGACATATTTCTTTTTCATGACTTTATGGTTTTAATGGTGGATACTTGATTTTATGAGGCGACAAGGCTTATCCTCTCACTGAAAAAGGAGTCGTCCACCCCATATACATGCCGGACCGAACAGTCATTGTTGGACCGTTCGTTATCCAGACAGAAACGGAAACCGTGATAATCTTTCACTTCCAGTTTCAGCTTTACATCTTTCTTCAACTCCATTTCAAGCAGGCTTCCACCACCATACGTCGAACTGAAAAGTCCGCAGCAGTTCCCTTTGGGTATGATGACTTCTTTCAGAGAGAAACCGGCATCGTACAAATCTTTCAGGCTTACCCTGCCGATATATGTCAGCAGGTTCGCCCCGCAGCAGGAGTTGATAAGCTCCTCGTAGAATTGTTCGTAGGAAACCTGCTCCTTGCCGTTCCGGTTCTTACGGTTCGGGAAACGCCCGTAAGCCCTGTAGCCATGCTCTGTCAGGATTTTCTTTACTCTCGCCGGATTGAGGTTCAGGCTGTCCACCATATCCCCGAAGTAGGATTCCTCGTACCTATAACCGCCTTGAGATTCAAACCAGTTGGAGTTGATGCAGTCATAGTTGGAAAGCATCTCCACACGGATAGGAATGTCGTCCGTGTGCCTTATCAATTCCTTCACCACGTCCGAATCGTTGCGGTTGTAAATCTCGTCACGGATTTCATCTTCGTGCTCATCGAAGAAGTCATCCACCTCTTCTTCGTCAAAGTCATAGAATACGGTACATTCCTCTTTCAGTTTCGCAATAATCTCACGGACAGCCTCCCATTCGGCATCGCTGTACCACTCGTCTGCCTTTTCCCACAAATGTTCGCAGCTCTTGCTGTCAAGGCATTTTTGAATCAGTCCGCGATGGTTGTCAAGGTTGTCATTGTAGTCCGTCCATATCAGCGTATAGGCCGGTTCCATCAGGGATTTGATGAAATCCAATGTCAATGTTTTCTGTTCATCCATTTTGTTACCTGTGTACGGCAGGATTCCTTTTCCCGTACATACCGTTATAAATGACGGAAGCGACCTTCCGGTCGCCTCCTTATTACTCTCGTTATCCATACAGTTCCTTCACGATCTTGTCATATATTTCCTTTGCCATTTCCGTATTCCGGTTGAAGTGGAAATAAGCCGTGTATCTGTATCCTGTTCTTGGCACTCCTCCGCACTGCCGTATCGCCATGTCTATGTCCCAGTCGATATCACCTATGCCGAGCGATATGCTTGCGTTCTGCAACATGCACCGGGCAAGTTTCAATGCGGAATCCTTCTTGTCTTCCTTGCGCAGCCTGTCGAAAGCCATCAGCGCGATCTCCCTGTTTGCTATCGTTATCGTATCCATGACCGTCATTTTCAGTTCAATGCGAGTGAGTCTCTTTTCCTGTCACGGCTTGCCAGCATCCCGAAATGGATGCTGAATATACGCCGGCTGAAGCAGATCGGGGAATTGTATTCCACCCGTTGCCACAGGGTAAAGTGGTTGTCGGAGAATGACCATCTGAAATATCCTGACAACGAGCCGAATTGCGGATTGGCATTCCTGTTTATCAGGAACCTGTTCACATCCACGATGTGCCCTGCCGTCAGGAGAATGTTCAGTATCTCCACAAACGCCATTTGCGAATAGGGGTCAACCGGCATTACCGGTCCTTTGAAGTTGATTTCCATCTTGTATATGTTTTAATCGTAATTGTCATCGAATATCTCGAAGCGGGGAATGCCCGTGTCGAAATAATTGTTTGATATGCCCGGGTAGTACAGCAGGCTGTCATCCCCACTGTCCGGGCAAGGCTCATCGTCGGTATAGGTCGCATTTCCATAAAGTTCGATATAGTGCGCCACCAACAGGTGTGGGTCTTCCGTACCGATGTCATGCCCGTAACGGTCACACCAGTCGAAAAAACAATCCTTGTCGGGTTCCTCCAGCTGTTCCATCGCCTCCCTTATCTCGAAGAAGTTGGAACACAGCCATTCCCGGTTGATGAGCAGGTCCGGGATCTCCTCCCATCTCGTGTACCTGTATTCCGGTGTTTCCTCTTCGGGAAACAGTTCGGAGCAGGTGCACAGGAATTCCCCCATGTCGCCGAAGTCGGACATTTGCAGCAGGTTGTCTTTTTCCTGCCCCATGTCCATGAGATGCTGCGTGGTCACTGCCACTTCCGCCTGATTCAAGTCCATGATATTCTTCATTATAGTTTATGATGCGGAACCGGGGATTTCATTCCACAGGCTCCAAAAGGTCCGCACCCCGGCAGTGCAGGGTTTTTCGGGGAAATACCGGAGCCCCCGGCGAGGATGATTTTCCCGAAAACCGCTTGCGGCATGACCTTGCCCTGCCGGCAAGGGGGCGGGCTACCTTTGCCTGTGGAATGGAATCTGCGGTTTCTCATTTGTTTTTCCATCTTGTCAGTTCATTATGCGCTGGCTTCCCCAGCTGATGTGTATCCTGCCTTCGCTGTCACACTCCCTGACCAGCAGGCTCTCGATAACGGACATGGTGACGTCGAACTCCTCGAAGATTTCCGACTGTTCCTTTACTTCACCCGTCTTGATGAACTCGTTCAGCCGCTCTTTGGTAAGCACCAGAGCCATAAGGTTCTGCTCCACGGAGTCCTTGTAGGTGACATAATGCACGTCCTTCAGTTCTTTGGAGTCGAGACGGATGAAACGGAAGTAGAACTGCTCCATCTTAGGGATGTTCCATTGCAGGGATTCAAGTATCACGTCGTTGCAGGTGGGTATGTTCACCGAACTGCTCAGGCTCTGCTGCGTGCAGACCAGTATGCCGTTGATGGTGGAATCGAACTCCGTCACGATGCTTTGCCGTTTCTTGAACGCCACGTCGCCCTTGACCACGAATACGGGACGGTCAGGAAAACATTCGCGGAGACGCTTCTCGTAAAGGTCGAATGCGGCTATGGACGTGCAGCCGACAGCCACCTTGCCGGGTATCTTGTGCACCAGCCTCTCGATGTACCTTGTCTTGTTCGGAATCCCGTCGCCGGAATAGCCATCTATCAGGTGTGGGACGGAGCAGGCCTTGATGAGCAGCTTGATCTGGCGCATCAGCCTCAGCCCCGCATCTTTCTTCGCATCCCCCGTGCTATTGTAATACAACTCGCAGATGCGGCAGAACTCCTCGATGATGACACGGTAAACCTCACGCTCGCCGTCGGACGGGCTGACGGTATGTGTCCATATCTTGTATTTCTCTCCGGCAAAGTCCCTGAACTTGCGTGTAATGACGGTCTTGCCGATAAGCCCGGCCAGTTCCTCCTTGTTATAGACATCCTGGTTCTGCTTCTCAATGCCGAACACGGTGGATTTCCCCGGACAGTGGCAGGCCCGGAAAAGCACATGCCCCCTGAAGGCAGGGAACGGCTCGCCATAGTGCGGGTTGTTTTCTTCCTCTATCTCTTTGTCCCTGTTCTCGTGGTACACTCTGCCGCTCCAGCAAATCATGTTTATGGAGTTGTTATACAGCAGCTCGAACTGGCTGTACAGTTCAGAGATGTTGTTACGTGTGGTCGTACCGGTGTCGAGTATCTTGTATTTGAGGCGGCGGAAGAGACCAAGGATATGCCTTGTACGTTGTGACGACGGGTTGGTTATCTCGTCCGACTCGTCGAAAACAAGGCACAGTTTTCTTGAACTGCGTTTGACAAACCTTGCCAGCCCCCGTTTCAGTTTTCCGAGCATGGAGGTGGAGAGCACAAGGAATACGCCTACCGGTACGGTTTCAAGGTCGGCATTGCTCCTTACCACCCGGAACTGTTCCCTGTTTATCGAGAGAAAGGGTATCCATGTCATATTGGTGGCGATGGCGGGAGCCAGTATGATGACATTCCGTACTTTGCGGAATTTGAGCAGGTATTTGGCACGGTGGTACACGGCGGCTGTCTTGCCCGAGCCTTGCTGCCAGTTCAGCAGCGCGTGGCGTTTCTGCAAGACGAGGTTCAGGTCATGTTTCTGGAGCGTGGTGAACTCGCAGGTCTCGCCGTCCTTGTTGATGAATGCACACCGGTCCAGGCATTCTTTCAACCTGCCATCTTCCTCCATTTCCGAGAACTGCCTGTTCTGCATTTCATACTCTCTCCGCTTGCGTCGTATCAGTTTTTCCGCCGCACGGATTTGACGCATGTTCTTTTCTGTCGGCACTTCCGGCATGGGCAGTTCGGCACGTTCCAGCACGAGGTCGTTGATACTCGCCGCCTTGTGCGGAACTTTGTCAAGGAGTCGCGAGGCATATTGTTTCAGTTTGAATCCGTATGAGGTCTTCACCAATGCCACTTCCTTGCGAGGTACGGTATTTTGCGAGGTGATGTATCTGCGGATGACGGCAAGCACTTTCTTCGGGGTCAGCTTGTTCTTCTCCCATTGGCTTACCTGCTCCCGTGTGGCGTTCTCAGGCGGTTTCTGGTTACGGAACTTCGTGACCAACGCTTCCGCCTTGTCTATATGCTTGTTCAATTTGGCGTGCGCTTTCAGTTCGTACAGGTACTTGGCAAGTTTGTACTCGAACAGCTCAAGTTCTTCCTTGTCGATCCGGTTGGTTTCGCGCATCAGGTCGAAACGCAACCGGTGTTTCATCGTCCTTGCCTCGCCGATGCGCTTTTTCAGCTCGTCCGCCGTTATGAATTCCTCCGCATTGTAAGCCTGCATCTCGATGTGGGCCGATTTACGGAGAAATACCATGATTTTCGTATTGAAGTCATGGACTCCGACTGCGGCAAAGGCTGACGGGGCCAGCTTCGTCTGACCGACAAAGGAGAAATTACTGTTTATGCCGGCTATCCGTGTCTTTTCCCAGAATCCGCTCTGCATGAAAGAGCCAGGCACGATTATCATCAGGATTCCTGCCGGATTAAGCACATTGTAAGCCTTGTCCATATAGTATTCCTGCGACAGTTTGTAGTCGAACTTCAGGTTGAAAGGAGGATTGCCGATGACAACATCGAAGCGTTGTTCCGGATAGTATTGCCGGAGGTCGCATTTCTCGATATGTGCATCAGGATAGAGGTATCGTGCCACGGAAACGGCCTTGCCGTCTATGTCGAAGCCGTAGGCATTATGCAGGTTGGGCAGGTGGTTGAAGAAATTGCCCATGCCGCAGCACATGTCAAGTATCATTTCCGAGGAGGTGGGAGAAAGCATATCCGCCATGTCCCGGCATACTTCATGCGGGGTGAAGAACTGTCCCATCTCGGACTCCTTCTTCGCTTCGGCGTACTCGTGGTAATTGGCAAAATCGGACTGCCTGAGGTTGTGCAGTCCTCCGATGCCGGTGTAGCAGTTGTAGATGCTCTCCGCCGGAATGAGGCCCTTGCCGGAGTCTATGGCGAAAAGTATCTTTTCGTTGACCTCGGCACGCATACCTTGCGGTATCTGTTGGGGGATGATGGCATACATGGCTTTATCTGTTTATCGTTAAAAATGAAAACACCCCGCAAGGGTTGCCTTACGGGGTGCTGTATGAATCTTATCATGGTCAGTTCTCTCTTAGGGTGATTTCATCCAGACGCAGACGCTTGAAACAACTCTCGGCTGCCGCATTGTCCTTGAACCGGACATCGATGCGTCCGTTCTTGTAGAACCGGATCTGCTCGGCATTGGTGGTCGTGAGGTCGTACCAGTCGGTGACGGAAACGTCATTGTCATCGAAACGGATGATCATCTTTGAATTCCCGTTCAGTATGTCGTCCGCACCGTAGGCGATACCGGCACACAGGGTTTCCAGTTCTCCGCCATAGTTGTAACTGATTTTGCACCTGTTGTTGTATTGTATGTAATAATCGTCGAAACGGATGATTTCGGGAAATACAATCCTGTCCTTCTTCAGCTCCGTCTTGACTTTACTCCAGCAGGAAGGTTTGACGACTCTGGCAACCCTGGCAAGAAGTTCCTCCACCGCCGTTTCCCGGAAACTCTTGCCACCCAAGTGTTCGATAACCACATCTACATATGTCTCATAGACAGGACGAGAGCCCATCTGAAGGGCCTTTTCGTCTATTTTATATTCAGGGACCGACACGTTGTAAGTCCTGTTGAAATAAGAAATGATGCGGCCCGCAAAGTTCGCATTGGCGTTGCGGTTCTTATCCACCAGGTCATTGATCAGGTCGAACGGCTTGAACTCGTTGTGAGAATAGTCGTCCCTGTCGTTATGGTAAGTATAGAAATCCCGCATGGACACCTTGCCGTTCTCCTCGTAATGGAACTTGCGCTCGGCTTGGTACTGTTCTGCCTCCTCCTTGAAGACGGCGTACCAACGGTCAATCTGGTCGAGTGTCTTATAAAGCAGGTCTTGCTGCGTCTGGCAATAAATCCGGTCCTGCTCTGTAATCTTGTCCTCGTTTCTCACTTGCACGCTCATAATACCGGAAAGCAGGTCGGGAGCGTTGCCGGCCTTGGTTACTGTTGTCGTTTGCATATCTGTTTGGGGTAAATGTTAAAAATTATCCGGTTTGATTCGGTAGAAGCAGGTGATGTGATTTTCCATGTCCTTGACTATCTTGACCTGTTCGGGATAGAAGTTGAGCCTGCGCTCTGTGACCGGAGCATCTATCTTTTCCCATTCGGCGGAAGGCAGGAACACATATTCCCGACGGAAACACCATAACACGATTTGATTTTCCCAATTTCCCTTGAACACCGTTCCTTCATAGTCGTTCAGGAACTGCCGGAACTCGGCTTCATCCCGGAAAGCGATTTCAAATCCTTGATAAAGATTGCCATTTTCCGATTCCTCCCTTTTGTTCAGATAAAACTTCCGATAGGTTTCGGTAGAGAAGTCACCATACCTAGGATTGGGTTCGGCATAGAACCATAACGGTACCTTAGCAAGGAATGTCACCGAACCGTTGGCGCAAGCACCGCAATGCCCCCAGTCCTTGAACGCGCCTTCCGTCCATTTCAGGAATTTCAAGTCTGTCGGATTTACTGAGTGGAATGCACCTCCGCTGACACTCAGACGGATGTTTCCATCTTCTTTCCACACGAACGGCACATGCGGCTGTTCACATACGGAAAGGCATCCTTCTTTTGCGCTCCTGCTATCAATAAGGGCGTGCCCGTAATAGTCCCCATGTTCGGTTACATATACTAGCCTGTCGCCGATTTGCGGTGTGACTTCCGAGCGTGTCCGCTCGATGAGTTGTACATAAGTGTTGGCCATATCCACATCTTCCTGCGTCAGCCAATGTTCATGATCATAGGAAACATTCAATTCCTTGAGCTTTTCGATACTGTACTTGTTCTTTGCCAGCTGTGACATAACATCTTATTTTTTGTTAGTCCGGCTTTTCGGGGCCGGAGTTCCCGAAACTACAGGCTTTAAAAGGTCGTGTCCCGTACATGCAAGGTTGGCGGGAAAAATACCGCAAGCCCTCCGGGCGAGGATGATTTTTCCACGATACCCGAGGGGCTTGACCTTGCTTGTACGAATAGGACACGAGTTACCTTTGCCTGTGAGTTACGGGGACTCGGCTACGGAAGTACTTTCAACATGGATTATTTCATAAAATTTGGACCGGATATTGTCGGTCTTTGCAGAAAAAATACTATCTTTGTATTGATAAAAAACTTTCATGTATCTATCTGAATGACAGAGTAAAGCAGAAAGGAAGAAAGTTGTCGGTAACGATTTAGCGACCTTGTAACTGCGCTGAACTGCTGCACTTTGCAACTCGTCGAACAACTCTATGCCAATGTAGTGATTTTTGGGGAAATTGCAAAACAAACAAATGGGAATCGTAGAGTTTATGTGCAAAATGCGAACAGAACTTTCTATCCGCATTATTTTAATCAGCGCCGCCGCTCTCGTTCCTTTTCATCGTCACGTTGCATCCGTAGGTTCAAACGCTTGCGCAACTTGTCGAGAAAATAGGTGCGGCTTTCGCCTTTGCGACGTTTAATATCTGTATAAGCGTCGTAAAGACTTCGCGCATCGAGACGAATACCGAATATTCCACCGAAAAATCCGGCCAGTTCGTTCATGGCTGTTTCTCCGTCGTCGATACGCTTCATCTCGTGCAAGGCGTATATCAACTCGATTAGCTCAGCGGTAGCTCCCGTCCAACGACGGTTGCTCGAAGGATAAGTGTCGCTGTAATGGCTCAATATATCCAGTTCAGTGTCGATATATCCGATAACGATATGCAGGAAGCGAATCCGGGCACGGTTCTCCTCCGTGTCCTCTTTCGGAACGGATTCGCATAATACGTGCAGGCGGATACGCACATAGCGTAAGATGCGAAAAACAGTTTTTTGGTTGTTCTCCCCGTCACAAAAAGAACGGAGCATGTTATCGAAATCCCAGAGCAAGTCTTCCGAAACGATTTTGATGGCAGATTCTACCAAACGATCCGCTGTTATATGGTGTGTCATAAATGTTCGTCTTTAATAAGTAAATAAATTGGTTCCTCCGAGTTTATTGAGGTGAGAATCGGAGGAGATTTATTTCTTATAAAGCGAACATATTTTCGCCATTTAAATCAATATCTATAACCAATCAAATATCTACAAGACGATATATCCGTTAATGTCATAAACCCTAATTTGCATTTACAATTTTCTATCATATAACAACGCTGCATTCAAGACCACCAACACCGATCCAGCATTGTGTACCAATGCTCCCGTGATGGGGTTAAGCAATCCCAATACGGAAAGTGTTATGGTAACGAAGTTGATAGCCATCGAAAGTGAGATATTGATTTTGATGGATTTAATGACCACATTCGACAGCCGTTTCAGATAAGGGATTTTGGCAATGTCATCGCCCATTAAGGTGATGTCGGCAGATTCGACGGCGATGTCGCTGCCCATGCTGCCCATTGCCACACCCACATCGGCTGTTTTCAGGGCGGGCACGTCATTTACTCCGTCGCCTATCATGCACACTGTTTTTGCTTGGCATTGCAAGTCCGTGATGGCCGAAACCTTTTCCGCCGGCAACAGCTCCGCCCGAATATTTTTTACTTCGATTTGCTTGGCCAGATAATCGGCTGCCAGTCTGTTGTCGCCAGTCAGTACCACCACTTCCACGCCCATGCGTTCCAGTTCCGCTATCATATCTTTTGCGTCGGGGCGGATGGTAATCGGAAAGTGCAATAAGTCCCACGCATGTCGAACCGACTGCGGTCAGGACAGCGGCTTTCCCTTCGTTGCGCAAGGTATCGAGAACAAGCAGTATCCGGTTGTCGAGCGCAATGCCGCGTTCGTCCAGAAAATCACTCTTGCCGCATAACACCTGCCGTCTATTCCGCTTCGATTCCTTTTCCGGGATACATGCGGAAATTCTCCGTGTCGGTCAGTTCTTCGCTTCTGCCGAGCAGATATTTTACGATGGCTTTTCCGAGAGGATGTTCGGAATGGGATTCCGACGATGCCGTCCAATGCAGTATTTCATCTTCATCCATATCGGGGACAAAGCTGATTACGTTACAGACTGTTAGGTTGCCCTCGGTAAGTGTTCCAGTTTTGTCGAACGTGATGCAATCGACCTTGCCCATACGCTCCAACGCCTCTCCCGATTTTATCAGAACACCGTATTTTGTCGCCTGACCGATGCCTGCAATGGTCGATACGGGTGTAGCCAAAGCCAGTGCACACGGGCAGAAAACGACCAGCACCGTTACCGCACGTTCCAAATCTCCCGTAATGAAATAGGCGGCAACCGCTATCAGCAGGGCAATAGGGACGAGCCATGTCGCCCATTTGTCCACAATACGCTGCATCGGAGCCTTGTTATTTTCCGATTCTCTGACCAATTTATCATTTTCTGCAAGGACGAATCTTCACCTACTTTGGTCGCACGAATATCGACCGAGCCCATTCTATGATTATGGCAATCCCCACATCGTCTTTTCCGAAATTGTCGATAGCATAGAGAAACACGGAACTCTACTTATTGCTAACACTAACTTGACTTTGGAAGAAATCAAAACCAAATACGGACTTCGCACCTTTGATCGTCTGAGAGCTAATATGTAAGTTGTGGTTATTCGGGAAAAGTCGTTAAGGGGAAAGTATGAGAAGTGTTTTTGAATTATATAGTATAAATTTGCCTAAAACACAAAGAATCGTCTCTATTTGGTAAACTTATTTTGGTAAACTTATTATTGTAATTCTGGAAGATTTTTATAACCACTTTATTAGCAAGCAGTTCTGAGGATAAGGTAAAAATGAGGTAATGATTTGGCAACCCTGTCTATTTCTACGTTCTGCTGTGAGTTGCTGTCAATGTCTCTCGTCTTGGTACAAAAGTAGCAATAAAAATCGGATACACATCAAAATGTCCCATGATTTTTATCACAGGACGTTTTTTATCTTCGCTGAATAATCCGGTTTAACCGTTACTTCTATTTTCGGCAAGTTGCGGGCTATGATTGCTGAAATTTATACTTTAATCCATACTCTTCCAACTTGCTATACAGCGTTGTACGTCCGATTCCGAGCAATTCGGCGGCAACCTTGCGGTTTCCGTTTGCCTGCTTCAACGCGCGTAAGATGCGTTCCTTGTCCTCCGCATCGTTTCGCAAGGCGAAGCTGACAGGTGAGGTCGGTTTCGTTACGGCAAGTTCCAGATGCTCTTTCATGACAACTCCCGTCTGTGCCTGCAACACCGCGCCCATTATCTTCTGCCGAAGCTCACGGACATTACCCGGCCACGGATGGGTCAGCAATGTCTTACGGGCTTCCGCATCGAACCCAGTCACGCTACATTCCAATTCATTGTTGGCAATCTCACGGAAGAACTCCGCCAACGGTATGATGTCCTCCTGACAGTCACGCAAGGGCGGAACAGTTATCTCGAAGTCGTGCAAACGGTACAGCAAATCCTGTCGGAAACGTTTTTCAATGACCGCTTTCTCCAGATCCTCGTTGGTGGCGGCGATGATGCGGACATTGAAGCTCTTGTCCGTCTTGTCACCTATAGGGCGGTATCTCCGTTCCTGTATGGCACGGAGTAACATCTGCTGGGTTTCCAATGCGAGATTGCCTACCTCATCCAAGAACAATGTGCCACCCTCTGCCTCATTGAAGTATCCTTTCTTTGTGCTGTCCGCACCCGTAAACGCGCCTTTGACATGTCCGAAGAATGCCGAGGGCGCAAGGTCTTTGGAGAGTGAACCGCAGTCCACAGGCACAAACGGTTTCCCTGCCCTTTTGCTCTTATCATGCAGATGGTGGGCGATATGCTCCTTGCCCGTGCCGTTCTCTCCGAATATCAGCACGCTCATATCAGTAGGGGCAACTAATCTTATCTGTTGCATGATTTTCTGAAAGGCGGAACTGTCACGGGCAAAAACGGGCATACGATTTCGTCCGATACTCCGTTCTTTCAGGATGGTATGAAGCAGAGGCATAAGTTTATCCTCCACAAGCTGCTTGGGGATATAGTCCAGCGAGCCGAGTTTCATACTTTCGACTGCCGTATGCACTTCGGCATAGTTGGTCATGATGATTAACGGTTGTGTCATGCCTTCCTTGCGCATCCATCGTAATAGGTCGATGCCGTCACCGTCGGGTAGTCGTAGGTCAGAAACCACGATGTCCCCGTCTGAGGCTTGTTGCAGAAGTTTCTTCGCGGTCGAGAGGTGGTAAGCCTGCACGGTACGGAATCCTTCCCGTGCCAGCAGGTTGCAGACAAACTCGCAATACACGATATTGTCCTCCACCACGATGATTCTTGTTTTATCCATTTTCGTATTTTTCCTTTCTTCTTTTGCCTGCCGGATAATTTCAGCACCTTTATCCAGCACAGCCGGTCACCGCTTTGCATATCGCTTCGTCATCTGGAGTGGCACTTCCATGAAGTTGGGCGTAAAGTTCCCTCAATGGCTGGTCGGCACGGAGAATCTGCCATGAACTTCGCAGATGGTGTGTAAGTGTGTCCAGTTCTTGGAGGTCTTTACGCTGTTCTGCATCCTTGACCGCCTGCATTTCCTTTTCGGTTTCCGCTATCAGTTTGTCCAGCATGACGGATTCATTGCCATAAGATAGCAGAGTGGAAAAATCCGGCTTTTCATCCAATATGCTGCTTAATGCGCATTTATCCGTAATCTCCATCAGTTCGGATATGGAGAACGGCTTGAACAGGCATCCGGCAAATCCACGCCCTATAAGTTCCTCCTTGCTGCAACTGCCCGAAGCGGTTGTCACGACTATGGGAATACTCTTCGAGTTGCCTACATTGGATGAGCGCAACAGTTCCAGCAGTTCAAAACCGCTTATCTCAGGCATATTCAGATCCGTCAGAAGCAGGCTGTATTCCTTTTTTCGTATCAGCTCCATCAGTACCGAAACATTGGTACAGGTATCGCAGTGCATCCCTTCATGGGCATACATTTCTTTCAACATAAGGAGAAGTACCTCGTCATTGTCGATGGCAATCACATCATGGCAGATATGATTATGGCGCATTTGCGCTTGAATTGTCTGTTCCGGCAGTTCCTCGGCTGTCTGCATGGGAATTTCCACCGTGAAGCGGCTCCCTTTGCCTTTCTCGCTTTCCAAGCGTATAGTTCCACCGAGCATCGCCACAATACGCTGCACGATGGACAATCCTAATCCGAAGCCGTCTTTTGCGGCGGCATTTGAAAGACGTTCAAATGCACCGAATACTCGTTGTTGCTCATCTTCGGTCATGCCCGTACCGGTATCTTCAACGATAAGTTTCAGCAAACCGTTATCATAATCCGCTGCCAATGATACACTACCGTTATCCGTGAACTTGATGGCGTTTGACAACAAGTTGTTGCCGATTTGCAGGATACGTTCCTTGTCGGTCAAAACCACCGCATCGGTGTGGCTCTCCACTATCAAAGTCAGCCCCTTGTTCATGGCAATGGGCATGAACTCCGTTTCAAGAATATGCGTGATTGCGGAAATCCTGCAAGGGGAAAGGTTGGGTTGCTCCTTGCCGTTGTCCAGACGGAAGAAATCCAGCAGCGTGTTGAGCATCTCCCGCATACGCTCGGAAGATTGCCGGATATTATCCACATACATGGTGCTTTTATCCGCGCTACAACTTTTCTGCATCAGTCCGGCATAGCCTCATTTTGTCAATCGTATTTTTTCGTGGTAGAAGTAGTTTACGATGACAGGTTTGCCTTTTTCCGAGCGTCCGTATGGCAGATCGTTTATACGATACGGGAAGCCCTGCTCCTTGGCGTAATTTGAAATGTCCTGCTCCAATGCCTGCCAGTATTCAAGCCTTTTTTTATTGTAAATTTCCTCGTAAAGCGGTATGAGGTCAGGATACTTCTCACGGATATACGTCATTATCCCGCCTTTGAACTGCCCGCGTAAATTCAGGTTTTCAAGCCAGATTAAATCAGCATAATCTTTTACCTCCTCTATTATTGCCTTCACGTCTGTTATTCTGGGGAATATGGGCGAGACGAAGCATACGGTGCGGATACCTGCCTCGTATGTCTGACGCATCGCTTTCAGACGGCGTTCAATGCTTACGGCGTTGTCCATATCTGCGCAGAACTGCTCGTCGAGCGTATTGACAGACCATGACACAGTCACTTTGGGAAAACTCTTCAACAGGTCGAGATCGCGAAGGACAAGATCGGACTTTGTGCATATCATAATCTCGGCATCGCTTCCTCGCAGCTCTTCGAGCAGCCTTCGGGTACGGTGGAATTCTTCTTCATACGGATTGTAACCGTCCGTCACAGACCCTATTACAACACGTTCACCGTCGTATTTATGAGGATTCGTTATCGGCTTCCAGTTTTTTACATCTAAAAACGTACCCCACGGCTCGGTGTGCCCGGTGAACCGTTTCATGAACGATGCGTAGCAATACCTGCAGGCGTGGGGACACCCTACATAAGGGTTGACCGAATATCCTCCCACCGGCAGAGAGGATTTGGTCATTACACTCTTTACATCTATTTCCTTTATTGTATCCATATTCATTGTATTCGTCTGGTAAATTGTTCCGGCAATTCCTGAATCATTCTTTCGTCGCCCATAATCGGCAGCAAATCCTCTTTCATGAACACCGGTATGCCATGAGCCTTTGCCTGTTCTGCAATGCTAAGCACCCATTCGGGGCGCGAATATGACTTTCCTTTTCGGTTTCCGGTCTCTGTGCCTATGACAATCCAGTCAATTCCCTCGAAATCAATCTCGCCGATATCATCGAAGAGAGGTTCAAACGTGACATGGTAGTGTCGTGCTTTGATATTCTTTTTCAAATCATCAATCCTCCTTTTCTCGGAACTGCGCGTGACGGTCACGCCCATCCATACGTTCTCGTCGTCAGAGGAGAAACTGATTTTGTCAGGGCGCTTCGTCAGAAAGATATAGGCGTGCTGGGGATTGCTGCTGATCCGCTCGAAAATTTCTGCGTTCCATTCAGGCTTCCAATCGGAGAAATCGCTCATTCCTGTCATGAGCCACACATGAGGACGGGACGTATCGATGATGCGCAGTTTTCGTTCCATGTATTCAGGCACGGAAAAGTCGTCGGTAATGTGGAAACGGCGGCAGTTGTTACGGGCATAGCAGTAAGGGCATCCTATAATGCACCCTACCACTATGTTCATGTTTTTTATCAGGGATTTAATGCAGACACTCATAACACAACTGTTTCTCCGTCCTCCGGGATAATCAGCCGGCTCATGTCGGCTTCGTGATGCGTTGCCTCATTGCGCAGAATTGCACGGGTGGTCTGGCAATGGTCGATGGCATCCATGTGTACGGCTATCAGCTTGATATGCGAAGGCAATTCGTCAAGTATCTGCATCACTTCGTTCTCGTCGGGGATGATAGGACCGTCCGTTTTGGAAAATTCGGGAAAGATTGCACCTCCGGAGTTTACCACGATATAGTCAGGATTGAACCGTTCCACGGTGTCTCGGATACATGCTTCCCATCGGCAGTCACCCATTATATAAACGGTCGGGAAGCCCTCGGCTTTTAGCACATAACCTGATACAGGTCCCATCATCTGCCCGATCTGCCCGAAACCATGATGTCCGGTCGTGCGGTAAATGGATATGCCGTCTATTGTTTTTATTTCTTCGATGGGTATCACATTTGTAAATCCGTCGTTTCTGATGGCGTCCGCGTCCTGGGGCTGAACGTAGAAAGGAATTTCTTTGGGCAAATGTGTGGGGACACTCGGCTCGTAATGGTCGATGTGATTGTGGGTCAGGAGCACCATGTCCACGCCTCCGATAATATCCTGAATAGGAATGGTGAGGTGTACCCTCGGTGTTTTATTCACACCGAGGGCCGATATCAAAGTGCCTTTGTCGGCTAAAACGGGGTCAATTAGCATGGTGTGTCCCGCATACCTGATTTTCAAGGTGGCATTGCGCACCAATTGTACTGTGGATGTCTTTTTCATGACTATATGTCTTGTTATTGATTACGGGTGCAAAGTTCGGAAGAATCCGGCGAAACATCTATGCCTGAAAAAACGGTAATTATGCCATTTTGATAAATGAAATTATTATCTTTGCAAAAACGACAAGGATATGGACGAGATAATCAACCCTGATCGACTGGTCAGCGTACCGTTCAACAAGACACGCTGCGGCGTGGATTTTTACATCAATACTGCCATAAACAAGGACATCGGACTTGTGCTGACAGAAAACAAGCGGTTTAAGACAGACTTCTTCAGCTTCTACTTTTTCCGTAAGGCAAACGGATATTTGCTACTGAACTTCCGCAAGATTGAACTGCGCGACGGCATGGTTCTCCTGCTTTCACCCCATCAGCAACAAGAGTGGCATGTAGATGAGACGGCGTTGGATTACACGTTCCTTATATTCCGCGAAGATTTCATGCGTACTTTTATCGCCGACAAGTTCTTCGTTTTTCGCCTTTTGTATTGTTACCAGACAGATACGCCGCCTTACATCAATGCCACACATGACGAAATGAAGGAATATATGCGGCTGCTCGGAAAGATTAAGTATGAGCTGATGAATCCAGTGTCCGATACGTACAATATCATTGTTTCCTTACTATATTATCTTTTGCTGATTATCAATCGTACATACGCTGCCGCCTATTGCTTGCCCGCTGAAATTGCTAAAAACAATTTCGCTTTTCGGTTCAAGGACTTGTTGGAACAGAATATCCGCACCCACCAGCGGGTGCAGGAATATGCAGACATGCTTCATGTCAGTCGCATCACACTCAATAACTCAGTAAAAGCCCAATTCGGAGTATCAGCTACCCATTTGATAAAACAACGTCTGCTTGAGGAACTGAAGAACGAATTGCTATTCTCCAACCGCACTGTCAGTGAAATGGCGGATGATTTCAATTTCTCTGATCCGAGCCATCTCATGCGCTTCTTCAAACAGCAAACAGGCAAAACATTTACTCAGTACATGACGGATTACAATAAAGGCATATACGAATAACTTCTTAATATAGTCGATAGCGGCTATCGAAATATGGTTGTTGATGTTCAGGCGTTTTTGTACTGCATGAACCATTTTACGATTTCTGGATCTTCGTGCGAGCCGAGTAAGAAAGGCTTGTCGGTATCCAGCGTCTTTATCCGTGCCATGTCGTCGGCCGACAGGGTGAAGTCTAATATGTCGAGATTCTGCTTCATGCGTTCCGGTTTCACAGACTTAGGAATAATTATGCACACTGATATTTATCGCGCCCGGACAGGTGTTCGGTGCGGAAGATGACGGCATGCAGTTCCAACCAGATGGCTACCTGCTTATGTTCCATCCCGACCTGCTGCGGAATACACCTCTCGGGCGGATAATGCGTGAATATTCGTTCTTTTCCTACGAGACAAACGAGGCATTGCACCTTAGTGTGGAAGAACGGCAAATCATCATGGATTGCTTCCACAAGATTCAATATGAATTGAACCATCCGATACACCGTCACAGCAAGAACCTCATCACAGACAGCATCAAGACGTTCCTTGATTACTGCACACGTTTCTATGACCGCCAGTTCATCACACGCGACAACCAAAACCGAGACATCCTCGCAAGATTTGAGCGGTTGCTTGACGAATACTTCCATGATGGGGCTGCTAAACGGATAGGCTTGCCCACTGTACAGTATTGTGCAGACAAGCTCTGCCTCTCGCCCAACTATTTCAGTGATTTATTGAAAAAAGAAACAGGTTCAACCGCCCTACATTTCATTCATGACAAGTCTATTGAAATAGCCAAGACGGAACTTGCATCTACAGACGACACCGTTAATGAAATCGCCTATAATCTCGGCTTTCAGTACCCGCAACATTTTACCCGACTGTTCAAGAAAGAGGTAGGTTACACTCCGAATGAATATAGAGCGCAAGTGTCGTGAGAATTGGATTAGTACAGAATATTAGAACCCAACACCTCTCTTGCGCTTAACTTTCTTCCTTCTGCGAAGTATATCCACCATTTCCTGATTGGCTTCCGCATCAGCAGCGTTATAAGATGAGCCACTGCTTTTTAGCAATCCCCAAGAGCCGTTGAACAACTCGCTTTGTGCCGTGCCGGACGGTGCGCTTGGTGTAGCCGTTTCATATATTCCGGCTGTTATTCCCATACGTTCCCTGCATCTGTTGTGCTGCAAAGCCGCGTCAATCTTGGAATAACTGAAACGCCTGTCCACTTTGGAGCCGTTGAAATGGTAGCCATTCATGGAGAATACAACACCCTGCACCTCGCTGGTCTGCCCCTTATGCTTGAAATGTACTTCCACTCCCTGCCGTTTCAGGTTGGCGATAAGCACGTTCCAGTTGCCGCATCTGCCGACTTCCATTTTGATGATGTCGTAAAGCGCATATTTCGTCCTGTCTGGCTCTTTCAGGCGGTTGCGTTTGACATTGTCCTTTCCGCCAGCCATATGCAAGCCGTATTTCAAGGTCAATTCCTTGCAGATGCGGGTACTGCGCAGACGCTCGTGCCTGTCCGATATGGTATTGCCGTTGTTGTCTATGCGGTTGAAAGCAATATGCACGTGCGGATGCTCCTTGTCGAAATGCTGGGCGATGAAGAACTGCGTATTCTTGATTCCCATCCGTTCCATATATTCAAGCGCGATGCCTGCCATGATACGGTTCGTCAGCCGTAACTCATCCTCTTTGGAAAAACTCAACGCGATATGTCCGACAGGTTTTGTCACCTTATCGTTCATCCGTGACTGGGCATTGAAACTCATGGCGATAGTTTCCAGATTTTCCATAAACAAGCCTTCGCTTGCTACTATCTGCGTATCCTTCTTCTTGTCGATGATGTAATCCACCACACCCTTGAAGTCGCTTCCTTTTACGATTTTCGCCATCATATCCCTATCTTGGTTATAAGTTCATGAATCCTTGCCACTGCCACCTTGCAGTCCCACCGTTCATCGTGGAAGCCTCCGGCGTTTGCCTTACGCGCAAGCTGGTTGAGATTGTTAGCCATGCCGCAGAGTTGGCGGATGTATCCGGCATGTTCCTCCGACAGCCGTTCTTTCACATGACCGTTACGGAAACATTCCCTCATGTACTCGCTTGGTGATACGCCCGCCTCATGCGATCGTGTCAGCAGGCGGAAGTAGTCGGCTGCCGTCATTTTCACTGCGATACGGTATTTCAGTTTCTCGGTTGCTTCCTTCTTGGGGCGACCTCCCTTGTTGCGTTCCTTGTGTTCCTTTGTCTGTTCCATATTTTATTCCTTTTAATTCGGTTACTGATTCAACTGTATAGACCGACGGGATGCCACCTCCTGCAATTTGGATGGTGGGTGGCAAGCGGTTTCGGTACACCCGAAACACAAACTTGCTACCTCCCAATCCTTAAGGAATGAGTTTCGGGCATCTCCCGTTTTTCTCATTCGGGATGTCATAATCCCAACCCTTTCTTCTTGGGTTTTACGATAGTTCTTGGCGGTGGACTAACGGCTAATTTCTGCCGGATTCCACGCAGGTAATCGTTCAGGTCTTTATGCCCTTTGTAGTTGTCGGAGAAGTCGCGGATGCGTCCGGCGAACTTCCTTTCCAATTCCCGATACGCCTTTCTTCCCGCCTCGTCATTGTCGAGCATGCAGTGGATACGTCCATACCCGTGCAGCACATCTATAGCTTTGGAAACATTGGCGGTCGAATTGAGGATGACGTAATCCTGCCTGTCAAGGTCGGGCAATTTCGAGCAGTTCCTCTTCCGCAACGTGAGGAATGAAAGATAGTCCATCATGCCCTCGAATACAAGGCATTTCTCTCTCGCTTCTCCCTGTTGCCGAATATGGCTGATGTCTTTGGGTGCGACACAGCCTTTGAAAAAACGGTTACGCACTTCAAATCCTCCCGCCACATTCGGAAAACCGATGGCGAAATAGGGCTTGCCGTTATGGGTGAAGTGGAGCTCTTTACATTGCGCCTTTGCCAAAGCGATGTTTATGCCCCGTTCCTGCAAGTATCGGAGCAATGCCGGATGGGTGAGTTCGCCCACCTCCAAATGTTGGAAACTCGGTTCGGATGCCTGCTGGCGAAAAGAGAAAGATATGGGACGGATGTGTGGTGCCTGTTCCGCTATCTTGCCAAGCAGATAAGGCACATGGTCGGATGCGTACAGTACCCCTGCAAGTGCGATGATGTTACCACCTCTTCCCAGTCCATAATCGAACCACAGGTTGCGGTCGGTGTTCACCTTGAACGAGGCTTCCGTTTCCTGACGGAACGGGGATTTATACCACAGGCAGTTTCCCTGTTGCTTTACGGGCGAATAACCCAAACTTTGCAGATAGTCCGCAATTTTGATTTGTTTTGCTTCTTGGATGTTCATGATATAATTTCTATGGATTTGATGATGACTGTAAAAACGTTGATTTGATGAATGGGATATGTATTGTCCTATACGTTAATGCTTTATATTCTCAACATCTTCTCAACAAACCACTCACAAATAGAGAATCCAACAAACTGATGCTGTTTCCCTCTCAACTTTTCTTTTCGATTGTTGAGAATTTGTTGAGAGTGTATGCTGTTTATTATCAGTATGGTTATATCATTATTCATCAATTCAACAAAAAAAGAATAGTATTACAGGGATTCAAGTTGTTCCCTTGTGACGGTGTAGAAACGACCGACTCTTTTTATCGGCTCATATCGGCACTCCCGATTGTAATTGAATTGGTAAGTGGTATATGTAAGCCCGTTAGAGGCAGGAGTAAGTTTCCAACATTCCTGCAATACCTTTCTGACTTGGTGCTTCTCCACCTTTACCTGCGAATGTACCAGCAAAAGAAGAATGTCGTTGTGGCAGAACGAGAATGTGTCCGTGCCGACACTTTCCATAATGTCAAGGATAAGTTCGCACATCTCTATCTCCAATCGGTTGCGGTTGCTGCGGATAATCTTCTGCAAGGCTTCGGTATGCAGCAAAGAGGGCGCAAACCACATACGGCTTTCCTTTTCGGTGGAAAGTTGTCTGTATTGCAGGTAATACAGAAAGGCAGGTATCTCAGCTTTCAGCTTTTGCAGGAAGTCTGTGTCATCGGATTGCAGACGGTCTATCTTGCGCACCCAATAGCGTGTTTCACCTGCATCAATGATAACAGGCAGATACTCGTTGTTGGAGCATAGCACGAACTTGGCAAAGAACGCTATCTCGTCACGGTCTTTGCCTTTGGCTTCCACCTTGTAGGAAAGTGTGGTGCTGAGGTTCTTCAACCGCTCGCTGTCCTCCCTGCGGTTGAGCAATACCTCGTCCACCACGATGAGCAGTTTTCCTGCCCAGTCGGAATTGAACTGGCTGCGGAAGTCCTCGTTGGTATTGAAAGTGACATTGTTTTGAAACACAGCTTTCAGGAAGTTCAGGAATGTACTCTTGCCCGTGTTGCGTTCTTCTGATACCAACAGCAGGATAGGCAGTTTCTGCACGGGTTGCAGGTAGAGCAATTGAAGATAGTCCATGCCCAATTCATACTGTTCACCGAAGATATGGCGCACCAATGACCGGATACAGGGAAACTCGCCTTGTTGCGGACGGTGTCCTATCGGCTCGTAGAGGTTCAGGAACTTGTCCACCACGGGACGGTAGTCCACATGGTCGGGGACGGTGCAGAAGCCGTCGTACTTCGGCACGGTGGCGAGATAGTCCTTGCCGTAGTCCTGCCGCAGTGTTTCGTTGTTCCACACGATGCGCTTCTTCACATAGCCTCCGTTCAGACGGGGCTGGTTCACTAACTTGTAGAGGGTAGTACCCACACGGATAAACTCCTCATTTTCAAAGTTGCCTTGTTTCATTAGCACTTCATTTTTTTGTTTAATCAGTGCAAAACTCGGCAATTAGCGCAGAACGGATTAACAACTCACGCATACCTCACGTAAGATTTTCTTGGATTTGGCTTTATGACATACAACAAAAGCCCGAAGAAATGCCATTCTAATGGATTTTTCTTCGGGTTTGTCGTAATCGTACGTATGAATGGCAATACACCTATTCACATACTCGTATAAATACATTGTTGGCAATGGGAATACGCATAGGTCTCACTACTTCATGTCGTCATATCATTAGAACTTATGCCTGATAATTAGACATATCCCAACCATTTATACCCAGCGAAAAGAAGATATTTGTTTTCTCTTTTCGCAAGTACAGCCTTTTAAATATGGCATTGCGCACCTGTTCCGCACCGAAGCTGTCAATGCGGAAAGCAAGTGCGACTATCATCGGAAAGCTGAACACATCGGCATGATACCCGTTCTCCTGCCGAACATACTTCTGTACCTCGTATTCTTTTAATGCTCCACTGTTATAGATGTTTCTGATGGCAGAACGAAGTGTCGGAGCAATTACTCCGAACAGTTCCACCAATTCCGGCTCGCTCATCCAAATGTTTGAGACATTCTCCGGCATGATGATATTGCCGGATTCATTCACTGTTATGCTGTTTCTTCTCATACTCATGACATCGTTATTCCGTTAAACGTCTTACTCAGTTTGTCGCCGAACATGGTCAGGTCGTTGTCGAGCTTCTGCGTGGTTATCTTTGCGTAGAGTTGGGTCGTGACTATATTCGTATGTCCCAACACACGGCTTACGCTTTCAATGGGCATCCCCTTGCTCAAAGCTAATGTTGCGAAGCCATGACGACTGCAATGAAATGATATTGACTTGGTTATGCCACATTCCCTTATCATCCGTTTCAACGGTTTGCAGATAGACCAATAGTTCAAGCCGGGGAATATACGATTGTCTTTCTGCATCGGTCGGTAGCGTTCGACTATCTGCAAGGGTATATCCAGCAGCTTCACTTGGAAGGCGACTTTTGTCTTGTGGCGTTTGGACAATATCCACTTCTCGCCGTTCACCTCCACGATGTTGTCATTCGTCAGTTCCTGAATGTCCACGAATGACAAGGCGGTGAAACTGGCAAAGATGAAAATGTCACGGATGTATGCGAGCTTGCTGTCTGCAAACTCATGTGTCATGACCGCTTTCAGTTCATCCTCCGTCAGATATTCCCGTTCTTTCACATTGGGGCTGATATGAAACTGGATGAAAGGATTGCGCGGTATCAACCCGTTATAATGCGCTTTCATGACCACGCCTTTCAGCCACATACAGTTTGCCCATATCGAACCGTTCCGCAATCCGGCTTCAGTCGAGAGGTATGCGGCGAACTCCTTGATGAAATCGGGAGTAAGTTCCAACATGGACATATCGCTGCGTCTGTAAAACGACTTGATAAAGGCGGCTACATGGTTTCTTGCCCGTACACGTGCCCGATAGGTAGCCATTACCCTGTCTTTGCCTACCCGTTTCTTGAACACTTCGTTCTCACGGTCGAATGCTTTTAGCAGCGTCTCATACTCGCTGCCGATTCCCTGATAGGCGTTGCGCACCATCTCAGCCGTAACAAATGCCTCGCGGTCTGAAATGCGCTGGTAATGTTTGATGATTTGCGCCTTGATGTTGTCAAGGGCAAGGTTGATGTCTCGTGCCTCGCGGCTCTTGCCTTTCGCCTTGTTTCCTTTCACGTCCCAAAGCGTTTTCGGGATGTTCTGCTTACAACTGAACTGCGCCACAGTCCCGTTGATTGTCACTCGTCCCATGATGGGGACAATACCGTTTTTCTCCTTGCTGCCGTTCACGTAGAACAGAACCTTGAATGTGCTTCTTGCCATACTCGTTTTTTGTTTGCAAAGTTATTACTCAACGAGTTAGACCTTGATATGCCAACCTGTGCCACAAGCTGCCAAATACAACACGGTGTGTTAAAAATCACCATTCGGCGGGTAATGATTTGGAGACCGTTCTTCTTCATAAATCCGCTTTCCTTTACGTTACCTCGATTTTTCGCCTGTCCTCATTTGTCTTCGCAAACGCCTTATTGACAGGCATTACGAAGACATTTGTCCCTTTTTATTCGTCTTTTCCAGAGATTTTTGGTAAACTTGTCGTTTTTGAAGATATTATTTGTACTTTTACATAAATAATGCGAATCAGCAGTTGGCTTTCTGATTCAAAAATTAAAAATTAACAAATGTAAGTAGAGCAATAGCCAACTTTCCAAAGGTATGTACCAACAGCCCTTTGGTAGCTCTTACTTTAGATGCTCTTTGAATTTCTGTTTTTTCATTCAGCCAGTTGAAAAAGGATTCGATAGGTTGTCTGACTTTAGAAACGGCTTGCGAGAAAAGGTCTCTTGCAGCTTTCTCCCTCTGTTTGAGAACTTCCGGTTCCCCTTTAATCTCTTTATGCGGAGTAAGCACTTTAACCGGATTGTTCTCATTAAAGAAAGAGAAATCGCTGTAAATCTTGTCTGCAAGCACCGTCTTTCCGGATAGGTATGGCACGCATTCGCTTTTGAATACGGTCAGGTCGTTGTCCGAAGCCGGTGTCAGAGTTATCATTTCCGGAAAAGGTAAGGTTCCCTCCCTACGCTGTCCTACCATATGCAGTTTCATGCCATAGTAGTACATGTTCTTAGTGGAGCAATACCCTTTTGATGTTATCTCCGTAGCTACTTTCCCCTCTCGGTTTTTCCCTTTACAGGTCACTATCGGCATAGAATCGACAATGGATATAATGGAGTCGCAATCCTTGGGCTTGAATGATTGTATCATGGTTTCCACCAGCACCTTAAATGTTTCTGAAAGCATATTTAGGCGTACGCAAAACGTTTGATAAGACGGCAATTTTGGAAACCATGATGACAGATACTCCTTAGCGAAGGTATGTATCTCCTTGATGTTGAAGTATCTCTGGCAGTACCCGCAGAACAGATAGATGGTAAGAACCTCCTCATCCGTAAACTCAGGATTGGAATTGTTACTGAATCTCTGGCAGTGGAAACGCAGAGAAGACTTATGGACATCACAGATATACATATACAAACCTATTAGTATTAACTTTTTCTCCTTGGGAATCATAATTAGAAAAATGAGTGGTTTTATTCTTCTAATTTACTGATTTTCAAGGAGATTACAAAATAAAATAATGAGATAATTAACTGAATTACAAACTTTTAAATCAAGAATCTGAAGATGTTTTCAACTGCTGATTCGCATAAATAATTAAATCTAAGACAATGGCAAAAGACATTAATCGTATAAAAGTAGTACTTGCCGAGAAAAAACGTACAGGCAAATGGTTGGCGGAAACTATCGGAAAAGATCCTGCCACCGTGTCTAAATGGTGTACTAATTCCGCCCAACTAGGACTTGAAACACTTCTTGAAATAGCTCGCGTACTTGAAGTGGACGTGAAAGAACTAATCAATTCAAGTAAAGATGATGTGATGTATATTCAAGTAACAAAGTAAAAGAATATGCCTGTAAACAAGAATGCTCAGTTCAGATATCAAGTATTGGATAGATGTTTCAGTGACTTCTATCACAAATATGATTTTGACACTCTTTTAGAAAAAGTCAATGACCATCTGAAAGATGTCGAAGGCAGCAATTCCATGATAAGTGTACGTCAATTGCGAAGTGATATTAATGCTATCCGCAAGATACTTCCTGACGGAATATATCTTGATGCCAAGCCATATTATGATAAAAAATGCTATTATCGCTATTCTGAGAAAAACTTTTCCATCTTTCAGAATGAGCTCTCGCCAGACGAAGTTCAGAAACTTCGTTCTACTATTGAGATGTTAAGCCGCTATCGTGGTGTTCCTAATAATGTCTGGTTGGAAGAAGTAATTTCAAATCTTGAATATCGTTTTGGCATTAAATCGAATAGCAAGAATGTGGTGGCTTTTGAACAGAATGAGCAATTACAAGGATTGGAGTTTCTTTCAGGAGTAATAGATGCTGCGGTAAATTACACGCCTCTTATTATTACATATAAGACATATAAGGGTAAAGAAATAATATCAACCCTTCACCCCTACCATGTCAAGCAATATAACAACCGTTGGTTTCTGTTTGGCTATGAAGAAGAATTTGGCAAGATTGCCAATAAAGCATTAGACCGAATTCGGCACATCTCATTGGCAAAAGTTCCTTTCAAGCCAAACACATCCATAGACTTTGGTAATTTCTTTGACGATATTGTTGGTGTCTCTATATCCTATGATGACGTGGAGAAAGAGATGGTTATCCTACGTTTTACGCAGACCCGATTCCCGTATGTAACTTCAAAGCCTATTCATAAATCACAAATTGTGGTTAATGAAGATGAGTGTACTATATCGTTAGAAGTCAAACCCACCCGTGAGTTGGAACAACAGATTTTGTCTTTTGGTCCAGACGTGGAAGTACTTTTTCCTGCATGGTTTAGAGATGAAATTGCAGAAAAAATAGCAGATTGCGTGAAAAAATATTCTACTATGAAGAATGACTGCATAGCAGACGTGTAATTTTGCACCAAGCCCCAAAAAATTGTACATATGACTTTTATAAAAACTTAAGATTAAATAGAAATGACAACAGTCAAACATAACATAGGGACTCAATTAAAACTAACCGTTGAAAAGGTTGTTGAAATTAAAGGGAGAAAGACCTATATCGTAAGATATCTAGACTGTCTCTGTCGTGTCCCAATGTTTGATTGGCAAGAACACAAGTCAACTCCCAAACAAATACTTTGCAGACTGGTTTCAATCAATGAATTTGGATTTCCTTCTTTTGAGCAAGTTGCAAAACAA
Organism: Parabacteroides sp. Y3-G-102; assembly: GCF_023656845.1. Lineage (NCBI taxonomy): Bacteria > Pseudomonadati > Bacteroidota > Bacteroidia > Bacteroidales > Tannerellaceae > Parabacteroides > Parabacteroides sp. Y3-G-102. Next base: position 74,632 of record NZ_JAMOKU010000001.1, read on the forward strand.
GAAGAAGTAAAATTGATTGAGCCCGTAAAGCCTATAGAGGAGAAAAAAGATAATAAATCTCGTAAGAATCAAGTCCTATCATTTAACGAGAAATACGCTTCTTTCTTAAAACAAAAATCGTCAAACAGCAATAATGATTCAAAAACGGAAATCGCAAATATAACAAACTACCGTTGGGCAAATCAAGAAGAAGATTTTGACAATTGGTTTATATCTACTGGAGGTATAAAAAGGAGAATTGAAATTCTTATTTCTCTAGCTGAACAATTGGCAGATTACCATAGAAAGAACAAGGTCTATAAAGATTTTGTTCCAGAGTATATCAACATTGAAAGCTCCAAAAGGAATGTTAAGTCAACAATTCCTGAAACAAATTACTACTATTCTGGATTAGGAAATGTATTCATTTACGCCAGCCACGCTGCCCCAGAAATTGTTAACAGGCGTATGCCAAATACACCAATGAGCGATTGCTATTCCTTTGCAATTATTACGCACGAGTTATTGGCTTTCTGTCATCCATTCATAGGAGATGCAGTTATAGAAGGAAGGTTCTCTATAAATGATGCCATGAGAGGAAATCTTCCTTGGATTGATTATAGAAAAGACTCACTTAACAGATTAAGCCACCGATATTATGACTGTTATTTCACTACTCCCCAAATAAGAGAGTTGTTTAAACATACCTTTGAAATGGGGAAAGATGACCCTATGAAAAGACCATCAATGTATCAATGGGTTGATGCTCTTTATGATGCCTATTCACAACTAAAACATTGCCATCATTGCAAAACCGAGTTTTTTTACTCAGAAGATGAGGATTTCTGTCCGTTTTGTGAAGATGAGCCAATTTTCCCAATTGCCGTTGCAATTCAACATATAGATAAAAAATTTGATTTAGAGACATATACTTTCTCTGAAACAGAGAAAGAGTTATATTCTGACCCTGTTGGAGTTCTCCTTGTAAACAAATTTAATAAACTATATATAAATTCAAGACACCTAATGACAGACACATTTAATGTGAAAGATTTACTGTCTATTGAAGTTGTTTCATTTGAAGGAGAGCCTGATATTGCTGTCGTATTTGAACCACTTAATGGGTTATCGTTCTATGCTTCAACTGAAAGGGGTGAAAGGTATGCACACACAATTAACAAACCGACAAAGATTGTATTTCCGACTAAAAATCCTAGGAAGTTGATTCTTTCTCTAAAACCGATAGATGAAACTCAACGAGTATTAAATGTTCAATTAAATAACAACATGATATATGCAGAAAATTGAAAAAATATATGAGTTATTCGCAGAAGAAGCTTTTGCCAATTCTTTTGAATGTCATATAGATGATGATATTCATGTAGAAGGTTGTGCACCTATATATCTTCAAAAATGGGACACTCTATGTCCTCTTTTTACCATTCAACAGAAGGGGAACAGCGATAGTATTGAGGAAAAGCTATTCACTATACGATTCAAAGAAACTCCCAATATAGCTCCATCGGAGCCACCATCCTTCAATTATCTCTTTTGGATTGAGCCATCAGAAAATAAGGGACTGTTTGCATTCAAATATGTTGAGTGTGGAACTGTCACACCCCTATCTCAATTGGATATTGCTTACGACGACAGTACAAAGATTTCCTTCCATACTGCTAATTCCGAACAGCTGAAGAAGAATCTTTCAAATAATTATGTCTTCGATGCCGGTAAATACAAACTGTTGTTTGTTAAAGCATGGCAAAATGGAGGCAAGAATTGGAACATTTATGGAATCCGTTCTGACAAGGAGAAGGACATTCCTCGTTTTATTGATGTTCCATTGGTTGAGAATGAGCATAAAGAAAACGTCAGAGTTGTTAAGAAAGAGATATATTCCAAAATCTGTTTTCCTACAAGATTTGATGAGATTGACATACTTGCATACGAGAATATTGATTTTGTTGACATCGGCCAGGCAAAGGAAGCCCATGACGCTCTTGTAAACAAAGCTCACAGTGGAGAAGCTTTAATGGGATTATGGACAGAGTACTCCAGAATAGAGTTAGAAATTGCAAGAGAACAGAGTGATGAACTTGGAAAGATTGCATACCATTTTGGTACTAAGCCTAAAAATGGTATAGCTCATCTTGTTTTAGAGATAAATCCAGATCAGACATCATTATTGTATCGTCTTGCATCTTCAGAACCACAATTTCAGTTGGTATGTGATAAGACGCAGCCGCCTATCGTTACAATGCTCAAATTCAATCCACATAATCGTGAAGCGATGTTTGAGGATGAGTTATACCGTCTCCCTTCTTCTGGTATTTTAGAGTTATCTTTGCTTGGCAATGAAATTGTTGACAAGCGCCGTTCTCAGGCAGTAAAACAACTTTTTAAGGGACGTACTATCGTTCTTCAGAATTTGTTGTTTGCTATTGAAAACGAAGCAGATAAGATGTTCGAGGATACACATAAACATATCCCTGCATGGAGCAAAAAGACAGAGAAATTTCTTCGAGAGAAATTCGGCATCGAACATCTTACTAAGAATCAGGAAGAGGCTGTTGAAATTGCACTTAATAACAGGAATGATATTACGATTATTCAGGGGCCTCCGGGAACTGGTAAAACTACAGTCGTTGCAGCCATTTGTCACAGGTTATTGGAACTTGCCGATAAAAAAGAAAAAGACAGTGCAGTTAAGACCATCTTAGCTTCAGCTTTTCAGAATGACACTATAGAGCATCTTGCATCTAAGGTGTACACTCATGGACTTCCGACTGTTAAAGTGGGAAAGAAGACAATGGGTGTAAGAGCTGAGGAACGTTTTATTTCAGATTATGAGAAGGATTTACAAAAAGAAATAGATTCTCGTGGTGGAGAGTCTGAAATGCGTGTTTCTTCACGGCTCAGCTCACTAGCAGCCTTGTTTTCAAAAGAAAAGAATGTTGATGAAATAATCGCAACCGTGACGGAAATAGTTCCTGAAGATACTCCTATTACAGGAATATCCTTTGATAGGTTACGCGAAATAAAAAGCGGAGTTAGATCTTTTATAAGAAAGAATGAAAGAGACCTTGAATTAATTAACAGCATTCCAACTACCAAAGATGAATATAACTTCGGTAACACTCTTGTAATCATCGCTGATGTACTTCAGGCAGGATTCGACTTAAATGAAGAAGATATCCAGTTCCTCGAAGATGCACCTGAGATTAATCCTGACTCTGATTGTTTGGAGAAGTTTTCAACTTTCAAAACATCTATGGTCGAGAAAATTACTGCTCAAAAGGTACAGGTGGAGAAAGACTTTCAGAATGAAATATTATCATGGCTTGAAGATGCTGCCGTTTGTGCTCGCAGGTACGAAGAGACCAACTACGAAAATGAGGATGATTTTATCCGCTCTGTCCTGTCTGATTTGAAAAAGGATCTTCATGGAAATTCATCCTATATTCGCCATTCACTTCAAGAGTATGGTGATACAGTAGCAGCCACAAATCAGTTGGCAGGAAGTAAGGAGATGAAGGATTTTTCTCATATAAAGAATGTTATTTTGGAAGAGGCTGCACGTTCTAATCCCCTTGACTTAATCATTCCGATGGTCAAGGCTGAAGACCGTATTATCATGGTTGGTGACCAAAATCAGCTTCCTCACATTCTCGAATCCGACGTTGCAGAAAGAAGCCTCGCCATGATTGAGGACATTGATGAAAAGAAGGAAAAACGCAGACTCTATGAACAGTCATTGTTTGGTATTATATTTGAAAATGTTCAAAAAGCGAAACGTCAAAGATGCATCACTCTTAATGAACAATTCCGAATGCATCCTACTATTGGCGACTTTATTAGTAACACGTACTATAAAAACCCAAAAACAGGAGAAGGTATGCTTAAACCAGGCAGTGAACAATTATACGAGACAAAACAACATCACTTGTCTATCCCATGGGCGAAAGACAAGACAATGATATTCTGTAATGTTTCGGGGGACAAACCTGAGAGCAAAGGTCAGAGTAAATGTAGGCAAGCTGAAGCTGTAAGAATTATGTCTATTATAGATGAACTTAGAGATGATCCTGAGTTCAAGAATCTTTCTGTCGGTGTTATTACCTTCTATTCAGAGCAGGTCACAACGCTATTTGAAGAAGCTGCAAAACCAGAACATGGTTATGTTATAAAAGACAAAGAAGGTTATAGCATTGCTCCGAAATATAGAACAATCGATGGAGATAAGGAAAAATTCCGTATCGGTTCGGTGGACTCCTTCCAAGGAAAAGAATTTGATATTGTGATTCTCAGTACCGTTCGTTCCAATAGTCAAAGTCGAGAAGACGGAAACGAAAAAAGAGTGTTTGGATTCTTGACCTTAAAGAACCGTTTGAATGTAGCCTTCTCACGAGCACAGAAATTAGTCATAGTTGTTGGCGATGCCAATATGTTTGAAGATAGTTATGCTGAAAAGTATGTGCCAGGCATTTATGAATTTTATGCAAAAATAACAAAGAATAAACCATATGGCAATAGAATCTGATAAGACAATTTTCATGGGAATGTCGAAACCAAGTGACAAATGTCTATTGGTTTCTATTCCAATGAGCATGTATAGAGTTCAGACCAATAAGTTCACATCGGGTTTGAATTATTTTCAAAAGGCTGTACTAAAATTAAAGTATATGCCCCAGATTAGTAATGCAAAGATTGCAGAGTTATTGCATCTTGACGAGCACTTAATCAATCTTATTGTTTCCCAGCTTGAAAGTAAGGGACTCTTACTTAGCACAGGATTCCTGACACCAGAAGGAGAAGAGATGCGGAACAATGCTGAAGGATTCATAGTAGATGATTCTCAAAGGCAAATTGGCTATATCTTCTCATACGATGACGGTAATGAACTATTTCCTTATTACCAGAGAGAAGTTAATTTTGCCGAAGTTTCCAATGGTGAGCTTGTCTATAATACAGAGAGAGGAACAAGGTCTGTAGAGTCCCCATTGAACATTATTGAGAGTGTAAATACACTTGCCCTTCCTCCTTCAGATGAAGAAATTCTTCAAGTTATAAAAAATTCCACTTACAGGGATATGGAGGGTGATGGCGATATCGAAGACATTACTCAACAAATGTTTCAGATTAAGTTTATCCCCGACAATAAACCGGAGGCTGTGATGGTATGTACCTACATATATCTTCCACAAGGGGATAATGGATATGATGATGACTGGCTTGTTCTTGATCCTTTCGGTAAAGGGAATAATTATGAGCTAAAGCTGTATCTTGAAAAGGAAAAGAAAACCAATAAGCAATTTTCGACTGTTCTGTTCACCACCTTTAAGGATGTAGTAACAGAAAACAACCGTAAATTTGATGAAAGTATTAAATGGTTTGAAGAACAGGTCCAGGAAAGAATCGCTATCACATTTGATGATAAATACGAGAGAATGGACTCTAATATTCAGCAAGCTATACATGCTGTAGTTAATTCTTACATGAGAATGGAGCGTAATGACTTCAAATTAATCAGTCATGCTCAGAAGCAAATGTTCTTCATAAATATGCAATCTGCTATTGAGAGTATCTTATTACAAGACCAAATCGACAGAGAGGACATTTATGAAGACCTGAACAATAACTTTGGTGAGTATGCAGCACAGGTGGATAGACAAGATTGCTTAAAAGTTGTCTATAGGAAAAAGATCCTTTCTGATACTACTTTCGTTCCAAATGTTTTATTAAAATTAAAAACTAAAAATTGGAAAGGTCGTTCTCTTCTCGATTATTTGATGAAGTTCATTATGTCTCTTTCATGTGAACCGAACCTTGAAGACTGCAAGGTTATTAAAGTTTTCAAGAATCGAATTGATATTATCGTTGGTATAACGGAAATGCGCAATCACATTGGTCATGGCACCACTGAGTCTCAAGACAGAAGTTCGGTATTTACCAGTGCTGATGCGGTTGAGTATTTCAACTTTATGACAGATTTAATTAACGATTACATTAATACACTGGAATAATGGCAAAGAATAAGAACAAAAATAAGAATAAGAATAAGAACAACCAAAACAATAAGAATGTTGATTCTCGTGCTAAGTTTGTGACAGATCTTAGCCAAGAACAGGTGGATAAGATTACAACATTTTCTGAAAAAGAAATGCCCATTGAAGCAACTGAAATCCCAGTAGAGGAACTTGTAGATACCAAAGAGGATGCTCAGAGAATAGAAGACATTAAAAAGACAGGTAATGTTGAAGGGTATATTAGCAAGCTCCATGATATGTTGCTTCGAATCAAGGCCATCGAAAAGAAAGCTGAAGAGATTAAAGACCAGCATCTTCAAGAACAATCTACATTAGCTAAAGAAAAAAAGACTTTTGAGGATTATAAGAAAGAGGAAGAAAAGAAACTTGAATCAGAAAGAAAGCGGAATAACGATAGGCAAAAGAAGCTCGACGAGGAAAAAATGGCTATAGACAATGGAGAATACACCACTGTCATAAAAAGCCTTTTGGATTCGATGCGCTCTACCGAAGAAGAAATAACCAATTCAACCAAAACACTGGTTGAAGATATGGGTAAAAAGCATGAATTATATATCAACTCTCTTTCTGAACTCAATAAGAAGAAGGAAGAATTGGACGAACAGAATCTTCAATTGGAGGCTGATAAAGCAGAACTTGACAGAAAGCGTAAACTCTTTGAATCTTCAAAGAAATCTGCAGAGAAACGTATTAGACAGGAAATAGAAGATGAGTTTGATGATAAGATTAACGACTTGGAAGATGAAAAGTTCTCGTTAAAGAGCAAAAACATGAAGTTGGAAAGAGAGAATAAATCACTATCCGACTTCAAACGTGAACTCTTGTCTGCTTTTGAGTCTTCTGATGCAGAGAAGATGATCAAAGAACAAAACATCCTCAAAGAGAAATGCCAGAAACTGGAAGCAGAATTGGATTCACGCCATTCTGAGGCAGAATATGAAGAAAAGGCTAATGCTGTCACAGAACTGAAGGCAAAAATTCGTGAGATGGAAAATAAAGTCAGCGAAGAAAGACTTAGCGAGCTTCGACTGTCCTTACACAATGCCGATGCCTATATACTTGAAATCAATACATATAAGGCACAGATTGACAGTTCAAAGGCAAGAGAAAAGAGCTTGTTGAGAACTGTTGCAGACTTGCATGAGACTATCAATCAGCTTAAAGACGAGGAGAAAGCCAAGCAAAGTGCTTTTGAACAGACAAGACACATGGATGAGGATCTTGAACTTGCAAACCGCAAATTAAGATATTTCCGTCCCAATACCCTTAAGGAACTTGTTGAGTATTTGCAGAAGTACATGGCCAGTGCCAAAGACCCGAAGCCGTTTTATTATGACCAAAAGACTATTCGTATCTTTATGGCTGGACTGAATATGTCACTTCTTAGTATTTTACAAGGTATAAGTGGTACTGGTAAGACAAGTTTGCCCCGTGAAATTGCCAAGGCACTTGTTGCTGGTGCAGAGGGCTACACAGGCAAGGACGATAATGGAAACAGAAATGAGCCATACCGTATCTGTGCTATTCAATCTGGTTGGCGTGATAATATGGACTTGATGGGCTTCTACAACAACTTTGAAAAGAAATACAAGGAAACGGATTTCTTCAAAGCATTGTATTTGGCCGCTCAACCTAAATACAAGAATACGCTTTTCCTCATCATTCTTGATGAGATGAATCTTTCACATCCAGAGCATTACTTTGCTGATTTCCTATCATTGATGGAACAAAGCACTGGCGATCGATATGTCAAGATAAATGCAGACGAAGAACTTTTGCCTAAGTTGTTCAAAGATCGTCAGATGCAGTTGCCACCTAACGTAAGATTCATTGGAACTGCCAACCACGATGAAACGACTTTAGACTTCGCTCCCAAAACTTATGACCGCTCAAACGTCATGGTTATGGAAACCAATGACAAGAGCAAAGTTCTGAAAGAGATTCAGTTGGCAAAGTCCGGAAACCCAACAAGCAGAGATAGGCTCTCGGTAGATTATCATTGGCTTCAGGAGCAATTTGCTGATGCAGAAGCACAATACTATAGCAGATATGAAGAATTTGACAAATTCATCAAAACACAAACTCTCTGTAATTGGCTCAATGATCGTGGCATTGGCATTGGTAACCGTTTCGATGAACAAGCAAGAAAATTCATATGTACTTATATTGCACTTGGAGAAGATACTACCGAATGTCTTGCAGAAGCCGCAGACCACTTGATTACAAGTCGTTTATTCAGATCATTAAAGAACAGGTATGACTTGACTGCGGACAATCTGGAGGATTTCCAAAAGAAATACAACAAATTGTTCACTGAGGCATTCAGAAAACAAGAACCTGTAGAAGGTAACAAACTGTTAAACGCTGAAATTTTAAAGAAATAATGCAGATAATCGACAGATATACTGGAAATATCCTTAGTGATAGCAATCTTCCTGACGATATTGAGTTAGGAAGATATGCTATTTTTATGGGTTCAACCTATAAAGAATTGACATCAAAAAACTATAAAGTTCATGAAGGCCAACGCATTCATCAGGAACTTTTAGATGATGTAAACAAAGACAAGCATAATATCTTTGAAATTATTTCCGAATCTGTAGAGAATGGTGATTTTAGGTCAATTCCTTTGCTACAAGGAATTAAGAATGGATTAGAATTTGGAGATTTTGCGACACAAATGGAAGAAGACTTTAAACATATTGAAGCTATTTTTCATGCACCATACTCTAAACTCAATCGTACAATCGAAAAAGTACCAATATCAAGAGCAAAGCGTATTTCAAATAGAAGCAATCAATATTTGGCTGCTCATACAGAAGACTGGCTCCATAAAGGATTAGTCAGTTTTAGGCCAAGCCGTATATTGACAGAGGAGATAATTTCTAACGAGAATGTATATGAAAATCAATTGCTTATTGCATTGATCACTAGAGCTGCTCATCATCTTGAAAGAAAGTTGAGATATACACGTGACATTACAGAGTTTCTCATTGAATATTCCAAGTTAATAGAAAAGCATGAGAATTCTGAAGATTGTTGGTATAAGAAAGTAAGGAGAGAACTTAGCCTTGCCGGAAAGGTCTATGACGAACAATCAGGGAATTATAAAGCAACAAACGCTGACATTCAGATTGTGACCTCCACAATGAAGCGTCTTAAAAAGTTAAGAGACTCCTTATTAAAGCTCCGCCAGTATGATTTGTTTTATAATGTTGATCAACGTTTAGTCAAATCAGTACAATATCATGATACTAACGTCCTTATTAATGACAAACACTATAGGTATTTAAAGAAACTTTGGATTTTATTACTCAAAGAAGAAAATGCGAATCCTGACGATAATAAGACTGACGCTGATGAATATATTATTAACAATGTTCGAAATTACGGTATATCAATAATTAATTATGCAGTTAAAGACAACGAATACCTTGGTTATAATGTCATAGGTACGGATAAGCATTGGGAAGCGAAACGTGATAATTGTCCAGATATACGTCTTTCCGTTGACGAGTATGGAGTAATCAATGTTATAGTTGGCTCTGACAAATTAAGGTTTATAGTAACTTGTAATCTACCCTACTTACCTGGCAATCAATCATTACCAGAGAATACCTATATAATTGCATATGACAACAATGATGCTGCTGACGAGTATGTAAGAACTTCTGTTAATTCTGATAATATAATTCCTGTTTCGTTAAGAGACATTACATGCGTTGAACGTATAGCAATTATTTTAAGAAAAGAAATGTTAAAACAGTATATTGAGCATACATTGTTCAAGGCTTATGATATGCCACGAATACTTCTTCCATATTACAATATGATTGCAACGTTTATTTCATGTATTCAAATCGATGTAAAGATGCAAAGTTATATCTTCACCAAATATCCAATAGTAGAATTCAACAAAAACAAATGGCGTGATAAAGTTCTAAACAGCGACGACTATAAGGATAAGAACCGAATGGAACAGAAGAAAATATCTGATGCTTTTGACACCTTTATAGATGATTACGAACTATATGCGATGGATTTGCGTGACAAACTTAGATGCTTTGATCCTGCTTGTTCATTGCAAATAAATAGTTGGCAATGTGATAATTCATTAAGTTATATTGTGTGTTCTTGTGGATATGTATTGGACTCATCTAATCGCAGTCATATCGTATTCTGTAAAAAGGACTCACCCTTTACTCCAAATGAATTCGGGATGGATTATTTAGAAATCAATCTAAATTGAATAATTATGATTAATTTCTAGAAAGTTATGGCACTGAAGTAAACCGAATGGTTGAAGCATGCAAAATCGTGGGGTTTCCAGAACCTGAATACGGAACGGATAGTTCGTTTGTATGGATTACATTCAAACGTCCTAATACAGTTGCTAACTTAGACACTAACTCAGACACTGGGAAACATTTGTCAGATAAACAAAAGGAAGTTTTAGCTTTTTTTATTATACCGAGAAGTAGTCGTGAAATTCTTGTGCATATAGGTGTGACAAACCATTCTAAAAACCGAGATAGATTTGTCAATTACTTGGTAGATGAAGGGTATCTTGAAAGGACAATTCCCAATTCTCCAAACTCTCCACAATGTAGATACTAATTGAAAAGTGCGCCACCATAGTATAAGTATAATGACCTTTGTATCATCCAAATACAAAGGAAAAATGAAGACTATGGTAGAAAGACAATCAATAATACACATGTATAGAGTATGCGATTATAGCAAACGCCGTATATCTTGTGAACTTCATGTCAGCCGTCATACAGTTGACAATATTATTTCAGAATATGAATCGGCTATCCGCACGGATAATCCGGAAGAGACTTTGAGTGATTTGCTTACCATCCAGCCCAAGTATGACAGTTCCAAACGCCGTCCTTGCCGCCTCACACAAGAAATTAAGGATGAGATAGGATTTTGCTTGAAGAAGAATGCCATTAAGATAGCTATGGGACTTCGCAAACAGCGCATGTTGAAGAAAGATATCCACCAGTTTCTGTTATCTCAGGGGTACACCATCAGCTATGCTACAGTATGCGGTTATATAAAAGATATAGAATCACGCAAAGAGAAGAAAAAGAGCGAAGCCTTTATCCGGTTGTTCTATGAGCCGGGATGCGTTGCCGAGTTTGACTGGGGTGAAGTCCTTCTTTTTATAGACGGTGTCAAGACCAAGTTTTATCTGGCTGTATTCACTTTCGAACATAGCCATGGCAAATATGCCTATCTTTTCAGGCATCAGAATACACTTGCCTTCATGGAATCTCACCGCAACTTCTTCAGGGATATACATGGTGTCCCTGCCATGATAGTCTATGATAATATGCGTGTAGCGGTCAAGAGCTTTGCCGGTGGTGATAAGAAGCCTACAGAAGCCCTGATGAAGATGTCCGGTTTCTACTGTTTTGAGTATCGTTTCTGTAATATCCGAGCCGGATGGGAGAAAGGGCATGTGGAACGTAGCGTGGAATATGTCAGAAGGAAAGCTTTCTGCCTGACGGACCATTTCAGTGAGATACGCTCTGCGCAGGAGCATTTAAACCGAATATGTCTGCTGGTCAACAACGAGCAAGGCAGTCTCTCAACGGCGGAGAAATCATCACGTCTGGAGGCTGATTTGTCATCGCTGAAACCTTTTCCCGGTAACCTAGGCTGTTTTGAGGTCAATAAGTACATTGTGGATAAGTGGTCGACTATCAGCATGAAAAATGTTCATTATTCCGTACCCGATTCCCTTGTAGGAGAAAAGTACATGTCAAGATCTATAGTGAAAAAATCGTCATCCTGTACAAAAAGGAGAAAGTGGCCTCGCACCAACGCAGTTATTGTGGTGGCGACTGGTGCATCAAGCTGGAACATTACTTGCGTACGCTTTCCCGTAAACCGGGGGCATTAACACATTCTGTAGTTTGGCAAGAAGCGCCGGAAGAACTGAGAAGGCTGTATGAAAACCATTTCAAGAATGACAACAGGGCATTTGTTCTACTGCTGGATTATGCCCGGGAAAATGGATTTTCTGGAACGGACATCATCTTGGCATGCAAGGAACTGGCCGGACGTAGTGTCAGAAAAATATCTCCGGAGCAGGTAAAGGCCATGCTGCATGGTAACGTACGGAGAGAGATGGAAGAATCCATGGAGCCGTCTGTTCTTCCGACACAACAAGAGAATATAGAAAAAGAAGCTGTAGATATGCAGGAAAGCCTCACGGCACTCATGACAGGATACAATGAAGTACATGATATAATACCAACCATTTAAGCTTATATATATGAAATCAGAAAAAGAAACTGTTTATGACTATGCTGCAGAACTGAAGCTGCCAGTCTTTAAAGAAGAACTGGAATGTACCCTTTCATTGGTAGCCGAAGAAAAATGGAACCATCTGCATTTCTTGACGGAATTGCTTGGAAAGGAAAGTGCAAGAAGAAGGGAATGTAGAAGAAAATCAAGGATAAAATCTGCGAGATTCCCACAAATGAAGTATCCGCATGAACTTGTTATAGAAGACATGCCCAAAGAGGCACAGGTAATATTACCTGAATTGGAGACACTGGACTTCGTCAGGCAGGGAAGAAAACTGGTCCTGTATGGAAATCCGGGAACGGGAAAGACGCATATAGCTACGGCATTAGGGATAAAAGCCTGTCAACTGGATTTTACCGTATTGTTTACTTCGGTCCCGATCCTGCTTACCCAGATAAGGGAAGCCAAATCTGCAAAGACACTGCGGGCACTGCAATTACGGTTTGAAAAATACGATCTGGTCATCTGTGATGAATTCGGATATGTCAGTTGTGACAAGGAAGGAGGAGAACTGTTTTTTAACCACTTGTCATTAAGAGCCGGGAAAAAGGCGACAATCATTACTACAAATTTGGCTTTTAACAGATGGAATGAAATCATAAAGGACAAGGTTCTTGTAGCCGCAATGGTTGATAGACTTACACATAAAGCCTATCTGGTAAACATGACCGGACTTTCTTATAGACTCAAAGAAACACAAAAAATGAGACAAGATAAATGAAGATTTTAAACTTATATGTAATTTTATAACAACTATGGATGGAGCTCTTTTCAATTAAAATCTGGCGCACTTTTCAATTAGTATCTACAGCCTTATTCCATGTATCTCCGCGTTTTTCCATGACACCGGACTCTCGGGACAGGGCCTAACCGGAGCCGGCAGGACGATCCTTTTTCAGCTTGCGGAAATTACTGAAGTTACGCTCGATGAACCGCAGGACGTCCGATTCCCGGTAGAAGGTCTTGTGATAGATCATCTCGTAAGGCAGCTCTCCCGAGGTACGGTAACGCTGGAATGTGCGCTTGCTGATATTGAGCATGCGGCACAGTCGTAATTGTCCAGAAGACGCTCCCCGTCAGGCAGGATGGAAAGCGGTTGCTCCACGTCCCCCGCGCACAGCTTCTCGATACGTTCCAGCCGTTCCGAGAGCCGCTGCATCCATCCGTCGAAATATTCCTTGTCTAGAAACCTAGCCTACTCCTTTGGTTGGTTTTTGCGCCGCACGGAACGCTCCTTCAGCACACGGCGGATTTCCGTGAGGGAATAATACAGCTTCCGGTTGATGGCTGAATAGGTGATCACGTGATCCGAGCGGAGGCGTTGAAGGGTAGGCCCGCTGATGCCCAGGTAACGGCAGACCTGCTCGCTGTCCATCCATTCGTCGTTTATGTACTCCTTATTCCGTGCACGCCCCTTTTTCAGGGAGAGAGGCGATTGAGACCTCTATTTTCTCTATACGCTCGACAAGCTCGTTATAGGCTTGCGAACCGATCACTATGATTTTCATACTCCTTTGTTTTTTAGTCTATTACAAAGGTCGGGCTTATATGGACAGCTTAAAACGAGGTCGGTACGACTTTTTTTGATAATTTGCAGTGAACTGATTCTCAACGGTTCATGCGGTGAAAAAGGCAATGTTTTTTGCCGAAATCCGCAGCCCGTACTCGGTATTTTTATTGGCAAAAATGCGATAGCATACTGTGATTCAACGCTTAACGGTGTTTTAATCCGGACGGGACAACAACGGACACCCGCATCGGCTCCTTATACGGGTGCAAATACGGGTGTTCGGGAAAGTTCCAAAGAAAGTTACGGGGGAAAACCAACCTCGGTTCTTTTGTTATATACAACGTTGATTATCAGTATTTCTATAAGGAATAGAGTGCTTTACCGGTTCATGTTCTACTCGGAATTGCCGTTTTTCTTGTTTCGCTTCCACGTCTGCATACGTTTAAGCAGGACCTCTTTCGCCTTGTCAAGCCACGGTGTCGGATTGTTTCGGATTTTCATATCGCAGAATGTCATCGAAAGGTTCATGTCGAGGTGTACGTTGAAAGCGTTGGAAATGTATCTGGCCAGTTGCGTGAGTGGCACATTGCCGAAGCAGCCTTTACTGTCAAGCAGGTAAATAAGTTCCGTCAGATCCGTCTTCGAGTCCTGCCATGTCGGACGCACGTCAGACAATGGCAGAACCATGTTCCGGTGGTTCGTGCTCTCCAGTGATTCCAATTCGCCCATAAGATAAACCGACAACATATCGTTGGCCAGGATTTTCGCCACCTTGAAATCCGCGTTTGTCGAAAACTGCGGGTCGAGTTCATAGTAGAAGGTTTCCAGGTATTGTTCCGCGTCGGTCTGCCCGCGCAGGAAATAGAGGCTGTCCAGGTGTGTGGCGCCGCTGCGGAAATAGCGGATAAAGTCGAGGCGTTTCTGCGTGTACGCGTTGATGGCCCGAACATGGGCGTCCAGGTACTCCCGTTGTGCCTCGATACTTCCTACCGGACGGTTCATCTCGATATTGTAGAGCTTGCGGTAATAGATCAGACGGCAAAAAAGACGGGGTTTGATTTCTTTGAAGAACGTTATCTCCTCGTCATCGTTTTGAAAACGGTAGCCGATGATATATTGTTTCAAACGGTCGAACGCTTCTCCCAGGACACGTGACGCTTCAAGCGACTTTTTCAACACGTCGGTATCCCGCGATTCGATACGTTCGATACTCCGCAGGACTTCACTGTTTAATTTCTCTATAAATGCAATCATAATCCGTCTTGTTACTTTCGCGTATAAAGTTAGCGAATCGAAAAACCAGCGGATTACGATTTTTATCTTTCTCTTCGTTTTTTTATCACGAGGCCGATTAATGTCAGATCCGACCTTCCTGGCGGATGGAAGTGGGATTGCTCCCCATATTCCGCTTGCAAAAGTCCGTAAAGTGGGATTGGGCGGAGAAACCGCACATGTAGGCTATTTCCTGCAACGTGTAGTGTGTCGTCCACAGTAATTCCCCGATACGTTCGATACGGCGCTGACGTAACCACGAGGAGGCCGAGCAGCCGAAAACCCGCAGGAAACGCTGGCGGAAGGTAATCGTGCTGGAATACCAGCAAACCCCGGCGAGTTCCGTGACGTTATCCGAGGCAAGATAATTCGATTTGACACGGGAGATGAACTCGTAATCGTCCCCCAGGTGCAACAGTTCCTCGAACTCCCCGACACCGGCGGGAGTGAGATGTGCATAAGAGGCGTCGAGCATTTTCAGCATGACAGCAGCGTTACATTCAACGGGCATACCCAATGTCTTACGGGCTTCACGCAGGTAGTTCTTGAACCGCAGCCGCAGCGTGTCGTGATGCGGGTAGGAACACTGGGACAGAATGGTGCAAACCGTCCGCAGTTCATCGACACAACAGTAGCCGAAATACCACGTTACAAGACGCTCGACATAATGGACGGCATGAAATTCCTCCGAAAGCATCAGAAGAAGCAGGAACGGGGTGAAATCCTGGTATTCCCTCGTTATGGGACGGGGTACTTCGTCAAGCAAGGAGGCGATATCCCGCATCAACAGAAAATCTCCCGAGTACGCTTTTATTTGTTCGGAACTGCGGGCATAATCCCGGTAACGCGATATGACCGCCGACAAAGAATTGAACTTCACGGCGTGAACGCCTTCTATAAAGGAAGGGCGAAGACTGTTGTAAATGGATAAGTCGGTTTGCATAAGTCATTTCTATAAAACGGAGCCGCACCCCTTGTTGCCAAAGCTCCGCAAGTCGTTACTTATGAACCGCTTGGAACACGGTACGAATCCTAATTACAAATATATCGTATCCGACAATCCGGAACAAATATCAGCAGGCAAAAATGAAAATAAACCTCGTTATTTTTGATTTTTACCTGCAATAATATTATATTTGCAAACAAATAAGAGTTGTTTGACAGCATGAGAAATATAGTGTATCAAAGCACTTTACCAATTTCTTATTCGTTGCCTATTCTCATGCGAGTTTCTTTTAATCTATTTGTAGTCAATTAAATACCTTCAGACTACATCAAATATAAGGAATATCAAGCATTGACCAATAAATATTTCGTATATTCGTAGCTCAGAAATACAATAAGATACAGAGATGAAGATAATCAACGAACAATTACTCGACGAGACCCAGGCCAAAGCCTTGCAGTCTCCCCGCCTGCGAATGAACTATAATTTCCATGAGAGATTGGATGATCCGATCAATCGGTTACTGAATGCCATGGAGCCCGGTACGTATTTGCGTCCGCACCGGCATTTAAATCCGGCGAAAGACGAGATCTTCTTGTTGCTACGTGGGAAGGTAGCGGTATTCTTGTTTGACGAGGAAGGGAATATCACGGAGAAAACGATACTGAATCCAAAGGAAGGCGCTTATGGAGCGGAGATCAAGGCCGGAACATGGCACGGGCTTCTGGTACTGGAATCCGGATCGGTTATTTATGAGATAAAGCAAGGGCCGTTCGCGCCGCTAGCACCGGAGAACCTAGCGCCTTGGAGCCCCAAGGCGGAAGATACGGAGGGAGTAAAGAAGTATCTGGAATGGCTCGAGAGCCAAATATGATCGATGATACTTTTAGTATAACAAGCTAGCGATCAGCCTCGTATAACAAGAGCTATCCGATGGTTTTAACAATGCCCATTCTAAAGTGTTTACGATGCCCATTATAAGGAGCTTACAATGGGCATCGTTACCTCCTTATAATAGGCATTGTTATTATTTCTGGAAAACCTTCGTCGATTTAATCATCACGTCGTGTAAAGGACGATCGTTCTTATCCGTCTTTACCACGGAGATCTTCTCTACGATATCGAAGCCTTCCACTACCTCGCCAAAGATCGTTACCGAGCCATCCAGATGCGGAACGCCACCGATCGTCTTATAAATCTCACGCCGTTCGGCCGGGATCACTACCGGGCCTAATACCGCCAACGTATCTTCTACCAAGATGGACGCACGGGCATGTAACTCATTCTCCAAGGAATCGGCGGCCAAGGAAGGATCTTGCTTTTTCAGCTCATCCCGGAATTTATAGTACAACCAGTTGCGGCGGATCTCATTGATACGAGCCTCTTTCTCCGCAAGCTCCTTGTCGTCCAAGACTTTCCCTTGCACAAAACAGAACTGCGTACCGGCGGAGGCACGTTCCGGATTCACGGCATCGATCTCTTTCGCGTCGATCAAAGCGCCTTTCTTATTAAAATGATTGGGTAATATCTCGGCGGGAACGGTATAACCACCATCGCCATCCCCATACAAGGCACCCGGCTCATGCGCCTTACTCTCCGGATCACCACCTTGCACGACAAACTCCTTGATAACACGGTGGAAAAGCATACCCTCATACTCGTTCGACTGGCAAAGCTTGATGAAGTTATCCCGGTGAAGAGGCGTGTCGTCGTATAGCAGGACGGTGACGTCTCCCATCGTCGTCTTGATTTTCACATATACGGGTTTATTCGGGTCCAAAGGCTTATCCCCACAAGCTACCAACGTGAGCAAGAGCAGGAACAGCGAGAAAATTTGTCGTTTCATACCTGTTTTATTTATCGGATTAAGTAGTTACAAAGCCGGTTATTCCTCCGCATAGATCAACATCTGGCAATTCTTGCAGTCGAAGCGCAAACGCAAGAGCGTCTCCTTATAGCGCAGGAAGTAAGGCTCCTTATAGGGAGACTTCTGCTTCTGGTAAGTAGGGCACCATCCCATACTGTACCGCAGGCAATGTTTCGTGAACATCAAAGGAACATCCTTCCGGGGAGACAACTCGAAAGCGTCTTCCACGGCAGTCACGCCATGCGCCTTATAAAAGGCACCAGCCTTGCTATTGGAGACATTCCCTAAATAAGTCAGACGTTTCTCGGGGAAAGGGATTTCCGTTGCCTCGCCTACACACGGCTTTACCGGACGAGCCTCTTCCCTGCGGTAACGAATCCGCCGGGTAGAGATAAGCCTCTCCACCCCTTGCCTACGCATCTCGGCCAATAAAGAAGAAGGGACAAACCAGTTATCGGACATCGCCACGGTGACCTCCACCGCCTCAAAAGGCGTATTTCCCAACTTAGAGAGCTGGGTACGGATATTCTCCGCTTGATCCCGCCGGGCCGGTTCTTTCTCGAACGGCTGGGTAAGCATGATACGGGCTCCTGTCTCGTCTGTCATACTTAACGTGAAGCCAAAGGCGTTATCTTGAAATTCCATCCGGACAGAGAGCTTCCGCTCGGCGGATGGCTTGGATAGCAGTTTATCAAACTCTTGATCGAAATTCCGGTACAAAGGCATCTTCGGACGGATCGCCGGGCGATCCAACGTAAAGATCCGGTTCGCCTCCACACGGTTTACCCGGAAGCCCTCCAACTCCCCTTTCTCGTTGAAGAAGGTAAGCCCGTCTCCGTTATTCAATTGTTTCAGTCCGGCGATCGTGAAAGAGTTTCCTTTCAGTTCCTTCACCGTACCCACCGGCTCCCCCAAGGACTTAGGCGTATCAAAGCTGGTGATATCCTTCGTGCGCTCCTTCCATAAGAAAGGCGTGAAACCCCGGTTGAAGCTTTTCTCCGCCACAGGTTCGAACGTGTAAGTGCTATGCCCGGCCGAGGCACGACGGTATTCCGGCCGACGGGCCAAGATAGCGTCCAGTTTCTTCCGGTACCAAGCCGTTACGTTTTTCACGTAAGATACATCCTTCAAACGACCCTCGATCTTCAAGGAAGAGACACCGGCATCCAACAACTCCTCCAAGTATTCGCCCCGGTTCATGTCCTTCAAGGATAAGAGATGCTTACCCGATACGATCTCCTTCCCGTCCGCGTCGATCAAGCTATAAGGCAGGCGGCAATACTGAGCGCATTCCCCCCGGTTGGCGCTTCGTCCGCTCAAGGCGGCGCTCAGGTAACACTGGCCGCTATAACTTACGCACAGCGCTCCGTGCACGAAGACCTCCAGAGGCACGGTCGTTCGCTCGGCGATCTCCCGTATCTGGTTCAGTGATAGCTCTCTCGCCAATACGACTTGCGTGAAACCTACCTCTTGCAGGAATCTCACCTTCTCCGGCGTACGGTTATCCGTTTGCGTACTGGCGTGCAAGGGGATAGGCGGAAGGTTCAACTGGGTGATACCCATGTCTTGAACGATCAAGGCATCCGCCCCGGCCTCGTAAAGCTGCCAGATCATTTGCTCGGCCTCTGCCAGCTCCTCTTCTTTCAAGATAGTGTTCAAGGCCACGTAAATACGAGCCGAATAGAGATGGGCGTAATCGCAAAGCTGCCGTATATCGTCCAGCGTATTACCGGCGGCGGCACGGGCCCCGAACTTCGGGGCACCGATATACACGGCATCGGCGCCATGGTTAATCGCCTCCCTACCGCAAATCAGATCCTTAGCGGGAGATAACAGTTCTATCGAACGGGGTTCTTTTCTCATTTACAAGCTTCCTAGTTTTTTAATATCTTCCCGGCGGAACGGGGTCTCTTGGTATACGTAATAGTTCAGCCAATTGGTGAACAGCAGGTTCGCATGCCCCCGCCAACGTACCACCGGGCCTTGCGCCGGATCGTTGTTCCGGTAATAATTACGAGGCTTGTTGATGGGCAATCCCTTCCCCAAATCACGCATATACTCATCATTCAGCGTATAGGGCGAATACTCGGAATGGCCGGTGATGAAGAATTCCCGTCCGCCACGAGCCATCGCCATATAGACGCCGGATTCCTCGCTCTCGGACAATAAGGTGAGCTCGGGCACCTTCATGATATCCTCCCGGCGAATCTCGGTATGACGGCTATGAGGCACGAAAAACTCGTCATCGAACCCCCGGAAGATCGGAACAAACGGTTCCCGGAGCGAATGACGGAAGACTCCGAACATCTTGGCCGGCAAATCATATTTAGGCACCCCATAGAAATGGTATAGCCCCGCTTGCGCCGCCCAGCAGATATAGAGCGTGGAGGTAACATGCGTACGGGCCCAATCGAATATCTGCGTGATCTCCTCCCAATAACTAACTTCCTCGAAAGGCATCTGCTCCACGGGAGCGCCCGTCACGATCATCCCGTCGTAGAAATCATCCGCCATCTCATCGAAATCCTTATAAAATTCCTGCATATGCTCGATGGGCGTATTCTTCGGCGTATGTCCCTTGATCTTCATGAAATCAAGTTCCACTTGCAGGGGTGTATTACTGAGGAGGCGAACCAAGTCCGTCTCGGTCGTTATCTTAAGGGGCATCAAATTCAATACGACTACCCGAAGGGGGCGGATATCCTGCTCCGACGCGCGCAAGGAATCCATCACGAAGATGTGTTCCTTCTTCAGCAGCTCGATAGCCGGTAAGTTCTTTTGTAAATTTAATGGCATTTTCTATCTCTGATTATTATATGAGCGCAAAGATAATGAGAATTTTCTCATTATCGCTTATACTTCGCCACCATGATCACGGGGTTGTCCTCCTCGTGCATACCTGTGCGGCTATCTCGTCGTTATATAGGACATACTCGGATACACAATCAGAAAGTAAATGGAATATGCCCCGTAAATCAATGGAACACGAAGTAGATTCCATTGATTTACGGGGCATATTCCATTGAGATAGTTTCCTCTATGAGGAGGGTGCGCTATCAAAAACCTCCCCCTAAAGCCTTATACAGGTATACCACCGACAGCAACTCATCCAGCACGGCATTGTTCAAACCGATCTGGGCGTCCAGCAAACCACGCTGGGCATCCAATACGTCCATGTAGCTGATGACACCGTTGATGTATTGCAGTTGGGCGAGTTCCAGATATTTACTGGCGGAGGCTTCCAGATTCATGCGGGAAGCACGGATCTCCTTCACCTTGCGGACGGTCACGATAGCGTTGTTCACCTCCTTGAAAGCGCCTAATACGCTCTTCTCGTAACTATAGACCTCTTGCTCGTAACGAGCCTTCGCCGCTTTCACTTTCGCCTTGTTCTTCCCCATGGCGAAGATCGGCTGCAACAGGCTTCCGGCAATAAAACCTGCCGGACTCTTCAAGATACTGCTTAACTCATCGCTCTCGAAACCGTAATTACTTGTCAAACGGATCTTCGGGAATAAGTCCGTTTGCGCCACACCCACCTGAGCGTTCGCCGCCCGAAGCTTAAACTCCGCTTGACGCATATCCGGCCGGCGCTCCAGCAAAGAAGACGGTAAGCCGATCGGTAAGGCATCCGGCAGGTGTTGGTCGCTCAAGGAAAGGCCACGGGGGATATCATCCGTATACTCGCCCAACAACATGCTGAGGTCGCTTTCCTTGATCTTGATCTGACGCTCCAGCGAGGGGATCAAGGTCTCGGTACGGGCCAACTCCACTTGGGCTTGGTTGTAAGCCGTCTCGGAAGTAAGTCCGCCCTCATAGCGAAGCTTCGCCAAGCGGACACCCTCACGACGTGCGTCCAAGGTTTGTTGTACGATCGACAACTCTTGGTCCAAGGCGCAAAGTTGATAATAATTGGCGGCTACCTCGGCGATGATGGTCAATCGCAAGGCACGCTGCCCCTCCACGGTCTGCATATAGGAAGCGATGGTAGCCTCGTTCGCCCAGCGGAGGTTACCCCATAAATCCAATTCCCAAGACAAAGTCAACTTCGCCCCAAACTCCGGATCGGGCTTCGGATCATCCCCTCCATAGTTCAAGCGTTCCTTTTGCGCATAGATATTCGCACCCACCTCCGGCAGCATATTCGCGAAAGAGATCCGTTTGGCGGCGATCATCTCCTTCACCTTGGCGGCGGCGATCTTCATATCCTTATTATTATCCAGAGCCTTTTTGATCAAATCTTTCAAGGTCTCATCGGCGTAAAGGCTCTCCCAAGGGATATTCTCCACGGACGCCGTATCGGTCGTATCCGTATAAGCCTCGATCCGGTCCGGCAGGTTCAACTCCGGACGTGCGTACCGCTTTCCGATCTTGCAGGAAGAGAACGCCAGCATAGAAACGACACACACCACGGTTACCACTTCTTTCTTTTGAGCGATACGTTCCATCCGCATCTTTCCCTTTATCTTATAGATCAAGACGAAGAAGAAGGGAACCAACACGATACCTACCGTAATCGCCACCAGCATACCGAAGAACACGCCCGTACCGATACTATGGCGGGAAGCTGAGCCCGGCCCGCTAGCCAACACCATCGGAAGCATACCCAACACGAAAGCCAACGAGGTCATCAAGATCGGGCGGAAACGCATCTGAGCGGCATGGATAGCGGCTTTCACCACATCTACCCCGTTATCTACCTGCACCTTGGCGAACTCAACGATCAAGATAGCATTCTTCGCCGCCAAACCGATCAGGGTTACCAAACCGATCTGGAAATAGATATCGTTCTCCAACCCCGTCACCCAGATACCCAAGTAAGCACCCAACGTGGCGACCGGCAAGGAAAGCAATACGGCGATCGGCACGATCCAGCTCTCATACTGAGCCGCCAAGAACAAGAAGACAAACAAGAATACCAACGCCAAGACAAATCCCGTCTGCCCGCCGGCCTGTTTCTCCTGATAGGAAAGACCGCTCCACTCCAGACCGATATTCTCTGGCAGATGCTCCCTAGCGATCCGTTCCATCGCCGCCATCGCCTCGCCCGTACTATATCCCGGGGCGGCTACGGCATTGATCGAGGCCGTGGTGAACATATTGAAACGCTTGATCGTTCCCGGACCGGTCGTATATTGGGTCGTACCCAAGGCGGTCAATGGAACCATCGCCCCGTCCTTGCTGCGCACGAAGAACAAGTCCAGATTATCCCGGGTAGCCCGGTAAGGCGCCTCCGCTTGGATATATACACGGTAAATACGGTTGAACATATTGAAGTCGTTCACGTACACAGAGCCCAGATAAGCTTTCATGGTCGAGAAGATATCGGACAAAGGGATGCCGAGGAACTTCGCCCGGTCACGATCCACGTCGAAATACAACTGCGGGATCTCGCTCTGCATGGCGGAAGATACGCCTTGAAGCTCCGGCGCCTGCGAGGCGTAATACAGGAAGGTATCCGTGGCGCTTACCAGATTATCCCAGCTAGCGTCTCCCCTAGCCTCCAACTGCATCTCCAAGCCACCGCTCTCGCCCAAGCCCGGGATTACCGGCGGACGGTTCACGTACGACTTAGCCTCGGGGTAATAATAGAATTCCCGGCGGGCATCGGCCATCACGTCCTCTACCTTCATACCGGAGGATTTACGCTCTTCCCACGGTTTCAGGATCACCGTCAGCGTGGCACGCCCTTGGTTCGTACCGACACGGGGACTGCTACCGGTTACGTTCTGTACGTAGGCCACGGCCGGATGATGGTCGAGGAACTCGATCGCACGGTCTGTCACGGCACGTGTACGCTCCAAGGTAGTACCCTCGGGCATCTCCAGCTCTACGGTGAAGAATCCTTGATCCTCCTCCGGGATAAAGCTGGTAGGCAACACCCGGTTCAAGACGAAGATAGCCACCAGTACCATCCCAAACCCTGCCAAGATACGGCGGGGATTAGCGATGGAGATACGCAACAACTTCGTATATTTCTTATTTCCTTTCGCCAACCACAGATTGATCTTACGGAAAATAAACGCTTTCTTCTTATGAGACGGACGCAAGATGATGGCGCACATCGCCGGGCTCAACGTCAAGGCCACTACCGTGGACAGCAACACGGAAACCACGATCGTGACGGAGAACTGACGGTACAACTGCCCCGTGATACCTCCCAAGAAACTCACCGGCACGAACACGGCGGCCAATACCATGGAGGTAGCGATCAAGGCGCCGGATAATTCCCGCATCGCCTTATGCGTAGCCTCACGGGCGGTCACACGCTCCTCGGCCATGATACGCTCCACGTTCTCCACCACCACGATAGCGTCGTCCACCACGATACCGATCGCCAAGATCAATCCCAGCAAGGTAAGCATATTCAACGAGAAGCCGAAGATCAACATAAAACCGAACGTTCCGATCAAGGAGATCGGGACAGCGATCGTCGGGATCAAGGCCGCACGCCAATTCTGCAACGAGAGGAACACCACGAGAACGACCAAGAAGAGGGCCTCGAACAAGGTCTTATACACCTCATGCACGGATTGGGAGATATACTCCGTCATATCGAACGGGAAATTATACTCCAAGCCCTCCGGGAAGTTCTTGCTGATATCCTTCATCGCCTCTTTCACCTTCGTGGCGACCTCCAGAGCGTTCGCTCCCGGCAACATATAGATACCCAAGATAGCGGCGTTCTTCCCGTTGATCCCACTCTCCGTAGAATACGAGGAAGCCTCCAGCGATACCCGGGCCACGTCGCTCATCCGGACGATCGAGCCATCCGGGTTCGCCCGCACCACGATATCCTCAAACTCCTTCACGGTGGACAAACGTCCCGGGGCCGTGATAGGCAAGGTGACATCCACGTCCAGCACAGGTTGCTTACCCAGCTCGCCCGCCGCCGATTCCCGGTTCTGGTCTTTCAAGGCATCCTGCAAGTCCTTTACCGTCAATCCCATATTAGCCAACCGATCCGGATATACCCAGATCTGCATACCGTAATAACGGCTACCGATATTCGATACACGGCCTACGCCCGGGATACGGCGCAATACGTCCAACACGTTGATCGTGGCGAAGTTACTCAGATAAATCTCGTCGAACTTCGGATCGTCGGACATCAAGCTCAAGGTCATCAGCTGGCTGGGTGCCTGCTTCTCGATCGTGATACCATTCTGGATCACCTCGGCGGGCAAACGACTCTCGGCCAGTTTCACACGGTTCTGGATCTCGACAGCCGCCAAGTCCGCGTCGGCGGATACATCGAAGGTCACCGTAATATTCAAGCTACCCGAGTTCGAGCTACTACTTTGCATATAAATCATGCCGGGCGTACCGTTCAGCTCCTGCTCGATCGGGGTAGCGACCGCTTGAGACACCGTCAGGGCGCTCGCTCCCGGATACGTGGCGCTGATCTTCACCACGGGGGGCGTAATCTGCGGATACTGGTCCACAGGCAACAATGCCAATCCGATGATTCCGACAATCACGATCAGGATCGATAAGACGGTCGAAAAGACAGGACGGTCTATAAAGAATCCCGGTTTCATTGTTCTTCCTCCTCTCTAAGCGCTTGGATAGCCTTCTCGTCGCCGGCCTCTACCGCATGTACCTTCACGCCCGGCACCAATTTATGATAACCCTCTACCACTACTCGCTCGTTCTCGCCCAAGCCTCGTTCGATCACGACCTTGTTGCCGATCTCCGGGCCGGTCTGCACGAAACGCTTCTCGGCGATATCGTCCCTACGGATGATATATATGAACGCACCTCCTTTCTCAATCGAGAGCGCTTTCCGGGGAACGACAATCGAACGCTCTCGGACATCCAGCAGGAGCTTCACTTTCGTGAACTGTCCGGGCAATAATTTCTGGTTCGGGTTGGATAGTTCCGCACGAACGCCAAACGTACCGGTCTTCGGGTCCACCAGCGGATCGGCGAAGTCCACGATACCTTTTACCGGGTATTCAGAGTCGTCCGCTAAGGTAACCGTCACGGTAGGCTGCCACGAACGGGTCGTGTCCCGCTCGCCAAACTTCACGTTACGACGCTCGGCACGCAGGTAATCCAAGGCGGTCATCTTAAAATCGACCAATACCGTGTCGCTCTTCACGACAGCCGCCAATTTCGAATTGACACCCGGGCCCACCAAAGCGCCCACATCCACGAAACGCTCACTGATATACCCAGACAGCGGCGAGGTCACTACCGTATAGCTCAACTCCATCTCCGCTTGATCCAGATCCGCCTTGCTCATGGCGATATTCGCCTCGGCGTCTTCCAGAGCGGCCGTGGCGTTATCCAAATCCAGCTGGCTGGCGGCGTGTTGCTCGTACAACGGTTTCAGGCGTTCCACGTCACGCCGGGCCTTGGCCGCTTGGGCTTGGCTTTTCTTCAGTTGGGCTTTCGCCTTCTCTACCCTAGCACGATATTTATCGGGATTAATCATAAACAGGGGCTCATTCTGCTTCACCCGTTTACCTTCCTCAAACAACATTTTCTCTAGGAATCCCTCCACACGGGCATGTACCTCGACAAAGCTGGCGGCACGGATACGTCCCACGTACTCACCATAAATCTGCACGTCTTCTTTTGAGGGTTTGTCTACGATCACGATGGGCAATTGCTGCTCTTCCTTATGGTGGCAACCCGTCATCGCTACTACAAGGGCTATCAAGATAACCTGTACTTTTGCCAATCTTTTCTTGCTCATTCTACCTATATAAATTACTTATGTCACATTTGTTATTTAAGAAAGAAAGAATCATTCCATTTTTCTCGAGGACATCGATAATTAACGTTACTTCACTTAATAACAAACCGTATAGCGTTTATGTTAACATTTATACTAAAATTAGGGCATATCCAACTGGGGAATAAATCCACAACCAGCCGGGAAAGTCTACACTTAAAAATAAAAATCCCTTCGAATGAAATGCTTTTTCCATCCGAAAGGATTTCACAGATACCAGATCTTCATCTATTATCTTATTGATCAACCGACAACGCTTTCCACAAATTATCGTCCGGTACGGGAGCGACAATTCGCACGTTCTCTTTTGAAACCGGATGGATAAACTCCGCACTACGTGCGTGCAAGCTAATGCCTCCATCCTTATTGGAACGATCGAAACCATATTTCAGATCTCCCTTGATCGGACATCCCATCTTCGCCAACTGACAGCGGATCTGATGGTGCCGCCCCGTCTTCAAATCGATCTCCAACAGATAATAATTATCCGAATGGGCGATCAATTTATAACGCAGGATGGCTTTCTTGGCATTCGGCCGCTCGGTATCGTAAGCGTAACTCTTATTTTGCTTCTCGTTCCGCACCAGCCAATCCACCAACTCACCCTCATCCTGCGGGGGACGGTTCTTGACGATCGCCCAATATGTCTTGCGCACCTCACCGACACGAAACATCTCGTTCAAGCGAGAGAGGGCCTTGCTCGTCTTGGCGAAAATCACGACCCCGCTCACCGGACGATCCAGACGGTGCGTGACACCGACAAAGACATTCCCGGGCTTGCAATACTTCTCCTTCAGCCATACCTTCAGCATCTCCGAGAGAGGCTTATCCCCCGTCTTGTCGCCTTGCACGATCTCACGGCAGGTCTTATCTACCGCTATAATATGATTATCCTCGTAAATAACCTCCATATTACATGTTCATACCGCCGTCAACCTGAATAACCTGTCCGGATACATAAGAAGACATATCCGAAGCCAAGAAGGTAGCGATATTAGCCACATCCTCGACCGTTCCACCACGGCGCAAAGGAATCTTCTTGCACCACTCGGCACGTACCTCGTCAGACAGCTGAGCGGTCATATCCGTGATGATGAATCCCGGGGCGATAGCGTTCGCACGGATGCCACGAGAACCCAACTCCTGAGCGACAGACTTAGCCAAGCCGATCATACCGGCCTTGGAAGCGGAGTAGTTCGCTTGTCCGGCGTTGCCATGAACACCTACGACAGAAGACATATTGATAATGCTACCCGCACGTTGCTTCATCATGACCGGGGTACAAGCATGGATAAAGTTGAAAGCGGACTTCAAGTTCACGTTCAACACAGCGTCCCATTGTCCCTCGCTCATACGCATCATCAAGCCGTCTTTCGTGATACCGGCGTTGTTCACCAAGATATCGATACGCCCGAAATCCTTCACGATCTCGGCAACGACGTTATGAGTCTCCTCAAAGTTAGCGGCGTTAGAAGCGTATCCTTTCGCCTTTACGCCCAAAGCCTCGATCTCAGCCTGTGTAGCCAAGCCATTCTCATCGATCACCAGATCCGTGAAAGCGATGTTAGCGCCCTCTTGGGCGAACTTCAAGGCGATAGCCTTACCAATACCACGAGCGGCACCCGTTACGACAGCCACTTTACCTTCTAATAGTTTCATATTACTCAAATTTTTTAATATCAATGTTTAATCAAGCAAGCTCCCGTCGAATAGCCACCGCCGAATACCGTGATAGCGATCAAGTCGTCTTTCTTGAAATTCTTATCGTTCTGGGCATATACCAAGGCCGAGCTTACGGAACCCGTATTTCCCAGCTCCTCGATATTGTGCAAAAATTTCTCGTCCGGCAAGTTCAATTGCTTGGCGATATTCGCCATGATACGCATATTCGCCTGATGGCCGATGAAATAAGTAAGGTTATCCAGCGTATAACCGTTCTTCTCCAACAAATGAAGGACATTCTTAGGCATATAGGTACAAGCTTGGATAAATACGTCACGCCCCTCCGGCATCAAGATACCGCCGTCACGAGGACGCAAGTGAACCGCCTCCATCGCTTTCGACAAATGGCCGAGACCTTGCGTGTAGACCTCTACGATCTCAGCGTCGCCCTCACCGATCCGCTCCTTGGAGATAAAGAAAGCGGCAGCGGCATCACCCCATAAATGGCCCGCCTTCGGGTCTGTCTCATTATAATAAGCGGAGTTCTTATCAGCGGAAAGCACCAAAGCCTTGGAAGCCTTCCCCATGGCGAAATATCCCTCCACAACCTCCAAGGCGTTCAAGAAAGAAGAACAAGCCGAGGATAGATATAAAGCTTTCGCGTCAGCGATAGTATACTCATGTTGAACCGTATGCGCGGCCGTCGCAACCGTATCATAAGGAGAATACGAAGCGGAGACGATCAAGTCTACCTCCGTGATATCGTAAGGCAATTTGGGAAGAGCGTCCTTCACGGCCTCAAGGCTCATGGTATTGATATTCTCCCCCTCTTTCGCTTTCGAGCGGGTATGAATTCCCGTCCGTTGCTCAATCCACTCACTTGTCAACCCGCTCAATTCAAGAAAATGTTGGTTATCTACCCGTTCTTCAGGCACATAAAACCCTGTCGCATTAATAAACATTCCTTAGTGTCTTTGATTTACTTAATCTTTATTCCGTTGAATATTAAATTCATCACATTGTCTCTACGTTTAATCCGCTGGCTGATATTATCACCCATGATCCCCCGGATATAGGGCACCTCCAGCCCTTTCAAGGCATGATGGAGCACGAGGGCGGTAATGTCCGTGTCCGGCATGCTGAATATACCCTCCTTCACGCCATCGTCCAATATTCCCTTTATGATCTCCACTTCCCGAAGGTCGAAGCTCTTACGTACCTTCTCCACCCGCCATATATCACGGAAGAAGGTAGCCCGCAACGTACCGTTCCGAAATACCAACGCCTTTACAGCGTCCAAGCGGCTATAGATAAACGTCAGCAACTTCTCGTCCGCCGGCAGATCCTTGCTGGCCACGTCCACCAGCATCTTATGAAGCTGGTCCAGCTCCGACTCCACTACCGCCAAATAGATCTCGTTCTTGCTTTTGAAATACGTATAAAGCGTACGTCTCCCCTTACGAGATGCCTGTGCAATATCGTTCATCGTTGTGTTATCAACCCCCATGCGGGCAAACAATTGTCTGGCCACATCCACCAACATGTCACGTGTTTTAGAAACTGTCATCGGCATTGTATTGCACATTTTGATTAAAACTGTGCGCAAAGTACTTAAAAAAGATCGTATCTACCAAGTATATTAAAAAAAACTTGCAATAAATTTGTTTTGTAAGAAAATATCCCTACCTTTGCACTCGCAATCAAGAAATGATAGCAACTATATCGCGGAGTGGAGCAGTGGTAGCTCGTTGGGCTCATAACCCAAAGGTCGTAAGTTCGAGTCTTGCCTCCGCAACTAAAAAAGCCTTCTGGTCATAGACCGGAAGGCTTTTCTTTTTTCGTAACCCAATGGTTTACGGGGTGGGAATCATTGAGTTTTTCCCGTAATCCATTGATTTACGTACCGTAAACCATTCGCTTACGCCCAACAAGTCACATAGGCTTACGTCCGGGGGCTCTTATTGGTTTCCCGGACGTAGGGCCTACAGTTCCTATCTCAAGGCAGGCAAGATATATTTCCATATCAAGTTGATCTCGGCCTGCATATCGCCGATATTCGCGGTCATGGCGATTACCGCATCTTGCTCGGGCAATATAATAATGTATTGTCCATTGGCTCCATCGGCACGAACGGCGTTATGGCGGCAACGCCACATCTGGTAACCGTAGCCTTGTAACCAGTCGCTATCTTTCGGCTTCATCTTCAAGTTCTCCGGTCTCATACCGGCGGGCAAAGAGGCTATCTTGGAGGTGGTGGCTTCCTCTATCCAGCTTTCGGGGAGCAATTGCTTATCGTTCCATTTTCCCTTTTGCAGGAAAAACTGACCCATTTTCGCTAGATCCTCGGTCTTGAGATACAAACCCCAACCACCGCAATTGACGCCTTGGGGACTCTCTTCCCAAGTAGCGCCGACGATACCCAGCGGACGGAACAGACGGGGATAGAGATAATTGATCACCTTCTCCCCCGTCACCTTCTGGATGATAGCGGAAAGCATATACGTGCCGAGGCTGTTGTATACGAAATAGGTTCCCGGTTTATGTACCAACGGCGCCGAGAGGAAGAGCTTTGCCCAATCGGCCTTCTCGTTCCCCTTCTGCCGTACTAAAGCGGTGGGATCGACATCATGGCCGGAGGACATGGTCAATAGGTGACGTATCTCCAGCTCTTTCAAGTAAGGGCTTACCTCGGCCGGTAATTGGTCGGGGAAGAAGGAGATCACCTTGTCCGTGACCTTCAATTTACCCTCCGCGACGGCAAAACCGATAGCCGTAGCCGTAAAGGTCTTGCTAACGGAGTTCAAGACATGCGGCGTATGGCGGTCGCCCTCACCCAGCCATTGCTCCTTTACGACCTTTCCATGCTGGAGGATCATGATACTATGCAAGTCTTGATCCGCCTTTTTCACCGCCCGCAGATAATTGCCGAACGCCTTATCCAAGGCTTTCGAGGCTTCCGCACGAGGGAGTTCCTTGGTCAGGTCGTTATAACTGATCAGGTCTATGTTCTTATCCTTCAAGGCTTGCTTCACCTTCGGACTGGTAAAAAGATCGGTCACGCCTTGACGGTCCATCGCCACGTTCTCGTAGCCGATATGCCCGACGGTTTTCATCTCCTCGTTATCCAAGGCCGGGTGATCCAAGAACATATAGCGTTTACCGGGTTCCAGCTTATCCAACATCCGGATGAAACTGGCCTCCTTCTCGGCCGGGGTCTTGGAGGCTCCATCATACCCGGAATAGGTGAAATCGTATTCCTGCATCGCCTCTACCCGATCCACGACCGGCAGATGATATTCCTCGGACAAGCGACGCATCAGCTTCACCACCTCCGGATCGAAACCGGTCGATCCCATATGGCCGGAGATATGGCTGATCTGGGGAATGTTCTTCAAGGCCATCTCTATCTGGGCCCGGGCCTCTTGCTCGATCTCGGCCAAGCTCCATGTATTCTCCAGAATGGCCAGACCCGGGTAGGCGGGATTCGGAGACATCATCGGCAAGAAATAGCCATTGCTATCGGTCAAGCTGGGACAATGCGTCAGCGGACGCCATTTCACGTTATCCCATTCGCTGGTCAGCGTCAGGTGAAGCCCGACATCTATCCCCGGGTTCTCCCTCAACAGCCGGGCGGCCTCGGGGAACCACGAGGTGACAACCATAACCTCTATACAGGTCTCCACCCCATTCTTATACCCTTCCATACACGCTATATTGGCGGAACGGAACGACCCCATGTCATCCGCACGGATGATCAGGCGGGGATTCGTGGCAGGCTGGCTGAATGCCGGCCACGTAGCGGCGAACAACAGGCAGCCGCAAAGGATTCTTTTTACATTTGAAATCTTCATGATATTGATAAATAAGTAACATCTTTTCTATACTTGGGGATGGACCACACAGAAGGTGCCGGAAGATTTGCTCACCAACTTATCGTCGCAATAAATCTCGCACTCACAAAAATGTATATTCCGTCCCGCCTTGATCACGGTACCCTTGGCGATCAGCTCATTGCCCCAAGCGGCCCGTAAGAAAGACATTTTCAACTCTGCCGTCAGCACGTCTTTCTCCAGCGGGGTCATCGTATAGGCGGCGAAACCGGCGATCGTATCCGCCAAAGCAGCCAAGACACCCCCATGCGTCACGCCGCTATATTGTCTCTGCTCGTCATGCAAGGGCATATGCGCCTCTACACGACCTTCCTCGATAACCGTGAAGTCGATCCCCAGAAAATTCACATAAGGATTCGTCTTCGCACGGTTAATCAACTTTTCTTTTATTCTCTCATCCATATCTTTTCCTTTAACGAACCGTTATCTTACAATCATCCAGATTATCGATAATGGCGAGGCTCTCCACACGTATGCCCTTTTCACGCAGCAGGTTCCCGCCATCTTGAAACGCCTTCTCGATAATAAAACCCATACCCTCGATCACGGCTCCCGATTGCTCCGCCAACTCGACCATTCCCATGGCGGCGTTTCCGTAAGCCAAGAAATCATCGATAAACAGGATATGATCCTCCGGGGTTAAGAAGTTATTGCTGATACATACCGTATAGTCACGATCCTTCGTGAAGGAATGGACCACGGTAGAGAGCATGTTCTCCATCGTCTTCGGTTTCTTCTTCTTTACGAAGACCACCGGCAACTGCATGATATAACCCACCATAATGGCCGGGGCGATACCGCTCGCCTCGATGGTCACGATCTTGTTTATCTTACGATCTTGAAAACGACGGATAAATTCCTCGGCGATCTTATACATCAACATCGGGTCCATTTGATGGTTGATAAAACTATCCACTTTAAGGATACCGCCGGGATAACAGCGGCCGTCTTGCAAGATGCGTTGCTTCAATAATTCCATAATTTGTTATTCTGTTTGATCTTCTTTTACACGTATAAATAAATTCGCCAGAATGGCCGTCAAGCCACCCGTCGTTATGCCGGAGGAGAAAATGCCACGGATCACTTGAGGAGCGGCCCCTAGAATATCCGGCATCAGCTCCACCCCCAACCCCAAGGACAAACTAACCGCCAACACCAACGTGGCCTTCCGGTTGATATCTTGGGCGGCGATAATACGGATACCTGCCGCCGCCACCGTACCGAACATCAGCAGGGTAGCTCCTCCCAGCACCGGATCGGGCATCAAGGAGAAGATAACGCCGACAACCGGGAATAATCCCAACAGGATCAGCATACCCGCGATATAATACCCCACGTACCGGCTGGCGACTCCCGTCAGCTGGATGATCCCGTTATTCTGGGCGAAGATAGAGTTCGGGAAAGAGTTAAAAACACCGGAGATAAATGAGTTCACCCCATCCGCCAGCACCCCGCCGGAGACTCGCCTCAGGTAGCCTTCTCCCTCGATCGATTTTCCCGATATCATCGAGTTGGCCGTAATATCCCCCGTAGCCTCGATCGCCGTGATCAGATAGATCAATGCGATCGCCACGAATGAAGAGATATTAAAATCCAATCCATATTTGAAAGGAACCGGGATATTAAACCCTCTCAGGTTTTGCGAGGAGACAGCCTCCATATCCACCATCCCCATGGCGAAAGCGATCGCATAACCGATACACAACCCTAGCACGATGGAACTCATCCGCAAGTACTTGTTCTTACAACGATTGAAGAACAAGACACTCAACAAGACGCACACAGCTACTCCGATATTACGCAAACTACCGAACGTACCGTTATCCATAGCCGTATACCCCCCGCCGCAAGCGACCACTCCTACCTTGATCAAGCTCAAGCCGATGAGCAACACCACGATACCCGATACCAAGGGAGTAATCACCGAGCGCAGATATTTAAAAGTACGGCTCACGATCATCTCTACCGGAGAGGCGACGATACAAACGCCGAAAATAAGGGGAAGCCCTCCCGCCAAACCAGCCGTGATAATCGGGCCGATAAACGAGAAGCTGGTTCCTTGGATACATAGCAGCCCCGCCCCGACCGGTCCTAATTTACGACATTGAACGAATGTGGATACCCCGGAGGCGAATAGGGCCATGGAAACCAAGAAACCGGTCGTCTCCAGATCCAGTTTCAGCGCCCCGGCGATAATCAAGGGAGGTGTTATGATCGCAACGAAAATAGCCAGCAGATGTTGGATGGCGGCAAAAAGCGTCTCTTTCAAAGGCGGACGGTCATCGATCCCGTAAATCAAATCCGTATTCATCCTGTCTCTTATAATTTCAAGTCTAATAAGGTCTCCCCTTTTGCGTTCAACACTTGTACACTCATCTCGTCTCCTTTCTTCCGCAATACCATCACCGTAGCCGAATCGAGCTTATACCCCCCGCCTACGATCACCGGGAAGTTGTTTCCCAACGAGCCTTTCGGGTGGAAGGCGTATTGATGCGTATGGGCGGATATATTCACGTTGAAAGGGGCTTTCGCCAACAGGCTTCCCCAAAGCTCCGGACAAGGCTCATAGGCATCCCCGTTTCCGTAGATAGGGATATGGTTCAATAAAACCCGCTTCGAGGCTTGCTTAAACTCCTTGCCGTTCAATTCTTTCGAGAGGAAACTCACTTGATCTTTCCGGAGACCGGTGAAATCGTTCAGGCCATAATACACCCATGTGCTATCCGGTTTATCCTCGCCGCAATCCAGCATGACGAAACGGGTATCTCCCCAGTTGAACGCCCCATACGTCTTATCGCCCACATAGTCAAACAAGGCACGCAGGCCGATCGAGTAAGCGTTGCGTATCTCGTGGTTGCCTCTAAGGAAGAAAGCGGGTACATGACTGGCGCCCACCTTCCCGCATAAATAAGCCAAATGATACAAAGCTTCTTTCTCATTGGCGGGATCGTCTATACAATCCCCGTTAAATACCACGAAATCATAAGGGATATCACGCACTTGCCCGTATAAGGCGTCTAGGGTCGGGATATGCTTATGCAGGTCGTTAAAGATCAAGGCCGTGAAATCCTTTTGGGA
Organism: Parabacteroides sp. Y3-G-102; assembly: GCF_023656845.1. Classification (NCBI taxonomy): domain Bacteria; kingdom Pseudomonadati; phylum Bacteroidota; class Bacteroidia; order Bacteroidales; family Tannerellaceae; genus Parabacteroides; species Parabacteroides sp. Y3-G-102. Next base: position 109,950 of record NZ_JAMOKU010000001.1, read on the forward strand.
TGCGGAAGGGACCTTGAAAGTGTAGAACGGGGATACCGCCGTCTCGCCAAACTCTTTCTTATAGGCTTGGTAAAGCATGATTTCCTGCGAGCATACCCGGTAGTAATAGGTTTGCCCCGGTCGTAGGTCCGTCAGCCGAATCTTATTATGCAAGCCGTTGCATATCACTTGACCGTCCACGATGGTGCGAGCCTTTTTCAGGTTCAGCGTGTCCGTACCGTATTCTACCCAACTATACGTAGGGACATGGGTCTGCCACATCACCGTTATGCCGCCCTCCGTAGGATTTTGCAGATAGGGCGCCGCATAAAAGATCTCTTCCGGCCTGGCCTTCAAGCGAACCTCCGTTACGACCGGGCGATGATCCGATGCCACCGCCTCTTCGGGAACCCATGCGGACAAACGGGTAAAGGGCTGTCCATTCTTTACATAACCCGCTATATAGTCCAAACAGCTATCCGGCGTGAAAGCCGGGAATGTAGCCTGTTTAGGATTGCTCAACAGTAGAAAATCCTTGCTGATTTCCGTGATAAAGGGGGAATGCGCCGTAGCGTTCCAATCCCCGGCGATAAACAGGGGCTTATGCGCGAAAGCGGCTTCCCGCCGAAGGATCGGCAAGGAAAGCATCCGGTCTTCCGGCGTCAAGGAAAGGTGCGTGCAGCAGAAGATATATCTCTCAAACTCGACCCATAGCAAGACCCGTTCCTCCTCCCGTCCGGGAAGGGCGATATAGCGGTAGCTCACCGGCTTCTCCTTGCTCAGCATACCTACTCCGTATTTACCGCCATCAAAGTCGATGGCCGGGGCGTAGGTAGGGAACATCAGGGTGCGTTCTCCCAGTGTCCGGAGCACGTCGATCCCGCCGCTTCTTCCGGTCACGCTATCTACCTCCTGTACGGCGACGACATCGGGGGCTACCTTACATATAGCGTCCGCTATACGCCCGAGGTCCGTCACCTCATCCATGCCCCTTCCGTTGCGGATATTATAGCTCATGATACGCAACGTATTCCGCTCGGCATCGCCGCTTTGCTGTGCCAATGCCTTATTTATGGGCAAACATCCGATCATAACGATCGCCCAAATAAACCATTTCCTCATAGGATTCGATCTAATGTTTATATTCATTTTATATCTATACCTTAACCGAATATCTCTTTCAATGACTGCTCGAACTCAGCGATATCCTCGCCGGAAGTATCCCAAGAGGTAACGAGACGGGCCTCGTTGATCTCCTCGTTCCACATATAGAAGAAATATTTATCTTGCAACTTTCTCAACGCCTCGGCAGGGATCGTGAAGAAGAGCTGGTTGGACTCGATCTTCTGCGTAAAATGAATCTCCGGGTACTGTCGTAGCACGTCCGCTAGCTTGGCGGCACTGATATTCGCTTTCATGGCGTTCTCCAGCCAGAGGTTATTTTCCAGATAAGGGATGAACTGGGCGGAGAGATAACGTAGCTTCGAGGCTAGCTGAGCGGATTGCTTTCGGTAAAATCGCAGGTTCTCCGTGATCTCCGGGCGGAACGAGACCACGGCCTCTCCCATCATCATACCGTTTTTCGTGCCTCCGAAGCTCAAGATATCCACGCCTGCGTCTACGGTCACTTGGCGCATCGTGCAATTCAGGTAAGCGCAGGCGTTCGCCAAGCGTGCTCCGTCCATATGCAGATACATATCGTACGAATGTAAGAGATCGGCGATCGCTTTCACTTCCTCTATCGTATAGATCGTACCTAATTCCGATACTTGGGAGATATAAACGGCCTTGGGTTGCGAATGGTGGCAAACCCCGAAGTTCTTCAGATGGGGACGGATCAATTCCGGTGTCAGCTTACCGTCCGTCGTAGGGATCGTGACGATGGCGCAACCGGTCATCCGTGCGGGAGCACCACATTCGTCTACGTTGATATGGGCGGTCTCGGCGCACAGGATGCTATTAAACGGACGGGTTACGGCTTGCAGGGCCACGGAGTTCGCCCCCGTCCCGTTAAACACGAAAAAAGGAGAAGCATCCTTGCCGAACACTTCTTGTATCTTACTCGTAGCGGCCTCTGTCCAAGGATCATCACCATATCCAACCGCATGATTATCATTTGCCTTGATGATCGCATCCATTACCCGGGGATGCACGCCGGAATTGTTGTCACTAGCGAAACTTCTCATCTTTAAATCTGATTTTTCGCCAAAAGTACGGATTTAAGATGAGAATGAGGATATCTTGAATTGTTTTTATTTCATATCAACGACGTTGACGGATGCACATCTCCAACCGCCCGGGACTTTGTCTGCAATCCCAAACAATCAAGACCTCTATTGTACAAGACTTGATTTCATAAAATAAGGCATAGTTACCAGATAGCACATAACGGATATTCTCATCCTCTGTCTTGATCCCCATACGAGGAGAAGAAAGGATTAAACGCATTATCGCCCTAAACTCTCCTAATAATTTAGTGCTGTACGTTTTACTCTTATTACGTTTATTATAATAGTCAAAAATTTCGGTCATATCATTCAAAGCTGATTGAGACCAAATCAACTTTCGTTTACCCATCGCTCCATATATCTATCCAGTCCTTCATCTTCAATAAAACGCCCCTCCGAGATATCTTCTCGCGCATGCTTTATGGCAACCTTTACTTCCGGCGAGAAACGAAGGGCTTGCCTTTCCTCCATCCTATCAATCAAGCTCTTGATACGATGTAACAAATCATCATCATTTATGAGACTGAGCCGTTGTATCAATGATAATTTCAATTCCAATGTTCCCATAATCTTCAATCCGATTTAATTTCCCATAGTAAGGTTACAAAGATAAATAGAATAATCCATATCGCACGCTATTTTACCTGAAATTGTTCCGTCGCGTAGAGGGCCTCGCCGGTTTGGGTCAGGCCCTCGATGGTGATGGTGAAATCACCGGTCAGGTCAGAGGTGGTAAAGGGGATGGATATAGAGGACTCGCCGTTTGTCCGGATATCGGGTCGCCAAAGTAAGGTATGGCGGAAATCCGGAACAGGAGATCGCTTCTCGGCCTCTGTCCGGTAAGCGGGCATATAGAAGATGCGCTGGGCTTGCGTGCCCTCATAATCAAAGAACTGGGTGGAGTTATCGACTACCAGACCCGGGTAATTATGCTCGTAAGAGGAGAAGGAGGCGATACCGTCGAATATCTGCCCACCGAATACGTACTTACCTTTATACACATCGATCTTCCGGATTTTTAGGGGATCGTACTTAAAAATGATCTCGTGATCGGTGATAGGGATACCATCCAATAAAACCAATGAGTTACCGATCGTATACCCGATCCGCTCCTCGGTCAGGACCGCCAACCGGCGAACCCCATCCATCTTACGGAAGCGGAGGCCGGGGATAAACTCGATCACGACTTCCTCCATCGTCGTGAAACGGGTGTACTCATCCAAAAGATAACTCCAATCCGGTTGCCACTGGAACCAAGGCTTCTCCGCTTTTTCCCGAACCAAGGAATCAGACCGGTAAGCATGCAACACCTGTAGCCCCACGCTCCGCTTCACCAACTCATCTTGCCAAGCGGGATTCAATCTCAAGGCGGGAAGTTCCTTCTCCGGATGCGTAGCGTAAGGAGATTCGATGTCCACCCGGTAGCGAGAGGAGGAAGGGGATAAAGCCACCGTCACGATCTCGTGCGTCCCGGATATGTGTTTCGTAAAGAAAGTCACCTCCCCGGCAGCGCCCAGTTGCCCCCCGAAAAGGCGGATCTCCCCCCCGGAAAAGCCCAATAAAGGCCTCACCGCCTCCTTAGACGAAGGTTCGCCCGTAGACAGATCGATCACTTTCCCCGTCAGGATCGGCCCCTCGTATTCCGCCAAGAATTTACGATCGGCAGGCGATGATCCCGTAGTAGGCATGCTTTGTTTCCAATCAACGATACCGCTCCGGGCGGAAGGTTTATACAAGTCAATCCCGGCGATAGAGACCGATAGGGTCTGTAGATCCGGGGGCAGGCCGTTTATCCGGATCTCCCCCCCTGAACGGGTATCATAGGTCATACGGTCCGGCGATACGGAAACCGGGCCCTCTCGCCTCGTAAAAGAGTAAGCGGGCAATAAAGTATCCGTCAGCAGGGCCTCATTCGTCACGAAGGTGTTCACCACCGTCAGCGGCTTCTCAAAGAAGACCTCCTCCCCCTCGTTCCGCATATAACGGGTATAGGCCACCAGCCGATAGTTTCCGGTCGGCAAGGTAGACGGCAATTGCAGGCAACCATTCCCTACCCCCTTCTCCAGCACGAGTCGGGCTTGCACGACCGCCGAGGCGCTATCCAGAAGCTCCACATACCCGACCTTGCTCACGTCGGACAACCGTTGGTCCAAATCCGTGGCAATGAATTTCATCCATACAAGCTCGCCCGACAGATAAAATTGCTTATCCGTTTGCAGATAAACCCGCTCTCGCAATTCCCCTGCGAGAACCGTTTGCCCCGCCCATAAGAGGCAGAGGAGCGACAAGATACATTGTTTTATCATAGACTTCTCCATAGCAACTAAATTATAAATGACTGGTAGGCCACCAAGAGGGCTTCTGTTTCGAACCAAAACGGCCGCAATCCATACAACGTTTCAGCGCATACGTATTACTCGCCGCATTCATCGGATTATAGGAAACATATCCATAATCCGGATTATTATCATATTCCGATCCCTGTACGATCGTGCTTGCGCAGCCCGTAACCTCGGCCTCATATACCTTCTCTATCTCCGGAAAGAAACGCTTGAGGCGAGTCACTGTCGCTACTTCCACGAAACCGATCACCGGAACCTCCGGGTCCGTCACGCAGCGGATATTCCCTTTCATCTCGGAAGGGATAGGGGCAAACAAGCTACCAGACTCCTCTATGTTCTTCTGCAAATTAAAATAGTAGTCGTAAGCCTCCCGGTGCAACGCATATTGTTCCACCTCCGCATGATACAACATCGAGAAACGGCGATCGCTGGGATGATACGAGGCGATACTTTTGTTAGCGATCACGTTCTGCGTCAGCCTATCGGAACTGCCTAGGGAGATCACCTTCGAGCTGTCCTTCCCCCAGCAATAATACCAATTATTCGATGTAAGTAAATCATATATTACGACCGTATTACCCATTTTCTCGGCAGCCATGAAGATCTCCGCCTTCACCTCCCAATTCTCCTTATACATCCAGCGGAAATAAGAGGATCGATCCGGGGCATTATGCGTAGACACACAGAGACGGACCTCCTCTCCCGGCCCCTTCTTCAGCAAGGAGAGAGAGTCGATCGGAGGCGTTATCTCCGGTCCCAGATAGTCCGACTCATACTCCAGCCCATCCAGCGAGATATGTAGCCGGTACCGGCTACCCGGGTCCAGCTCTCCCATATCCACCTTATACTCTCCCTTCCCGGAAGAATTAGCGCAAGTGAAAACAGCTCCATCCTCACGCTCCACCACCACCTTGGCGTTATTCACGAACTCATCCTCCGTGAAATCGTCGGTCAGGCCCACGCTTCTTCGGAGCTTTATCGTAGTCTCGCCATTCGTGATGATACCATCCACGACCAACAAATCCCGTACCTGCTCCAAGCCCTTCGGCTCGTAATCCGTGACACAGGCGGACAATAACAACAGCAAAGCCCCCAGCCACCAATGAAAGCCTTTTATAGAATCTTTTATCTTCGCTTCTTTCCTCATCTCAACTCCCCCCTAAAATTTAATATTATAAGAGACAAACGGGATAGGCACCCCGAATATCGCCATCTTATATCCCTTTAATTTCCCGTTCTCCGATATATAATACACCGAGTAGGCGTTCTTTCGCCCCGTCAGGTTATAGACTCCGAAAGAGATCGTGCTATGCGTGAGCAACGTCAGGTGGTGGCTCGGCTCGATGTTGAACGAGGCGTCCATCCGGAAAAAGTCCGGGATGCGGTATTGATTACGGTCCGAATAGTAGACAAACTCCCCGCCCCCGTAATGATATTTGGAGACCGGCAAGGTGATCGGCCGTCCCGTGCTATAGTCGCAATTCAGCGAGAAGCTGAAACGATGCGTGAACTTATAGTTACCCACGAACTTCAAGTCGTGCGGCTTATCGAAATCGGCGGCGTACCAATCCCCCTTGTTCACGGGAGTGACGATCATCGGGTCGTTCTGCCGCAGTTGCGTGCGAGAGTAGGTATAGCTTACCCAGCCGTTCAACTTCCCTTGCGTTTTCTTCACCATCAGCTCCACGCCATAGGCACGCCCCTCGGTCCTCAGCACGTCCGTCTCGATGTGGTGGTTCATCAGCAGCTCGGCGCCGTTCCGGTAATCTAGGTAATCCTTCATCGTCTTGTAATATCCCTCCAAGGAGACCTCGATCGTATTGTTCAAGAAATTCCGGTATAGCCCGGCGGCCACTTGCATACCCGTCTGCGGCTTGATGTTGGCGTCGCTCAGCTTCCACGTATCCGTGGGCGACATGATCGTCGTATTGGATAGCTTATGGATATTCTGGCGCATCGTATTAAAGCCGGCCTTCACGGAGAAGTCCTCGGTAAAGGCATAACGGGCGGACACCCGGAACTCCGGCCCGTGGTAAGTCTTGAACGCCCCGGTCTTATCCACCGTACCCGTCACGGTAGCCAAGGAAGGCAGTTGGTCGTCGGCATAGAGATTATAGGTACGGGGCCCCAATACGTTAAACATGGAATAACGGACCCCCACGTTCAAGGAGAGTTGGGAGGTGATATCCCAACGATCGCCCACATAGATAGCGGACTCCACCGCTTTCTCCTTCTCCATCCGGTCCTCCTTCACCAACGACTCCCCTCCATAGGGAAGGTATTTCCCCGGCTCCAAGTCGTAAAACAGCGAGCTGGCACCGAAATCCAGCGTATGCTTATCGCTTAGGTAATGCGTGAAGTCCATCTTCCCGTACATCTGGTCGATACGGAAAGCGAGGGAATAAGCATTCACCGGGTTATCCGTATTACGGGTATTGTAGCCATAATGGTCGTAGCCAGCGGTGAGGACCCCCGTGAAACGATCCGAGAAGATATGCCTCCATTTCACCGAGGCGTTGGCGTTCTCGTAGGCATACCGCTCATCCGCGTTAAAGCGGAAACGGTCGTGGCTATAGTAGCCATTCAGATAGAGGTTGTTCCGCTCGTCGAACTTATGGTTAATCGTGGCGTTCAGGTCGTAAAAACCGGCGTTGCCATCCTTATAGCCGCTCTTCTCGGGGAGTTTCTTCAAGATCCAGTCCGAGTAAGTGGTACGTCCGCCCACGATAAAGGAGGTCTTCTCGGAGAAGAGAGGCCCCTCCAAGGTAAGGCGGCTGGTCAGCAAGCCGATGCTCGCCGATCCCTTGAACTCCTTCTTGTTACCCTCCCGGCTGTTGATGTCGAGCACGGAGGAGATACGTCCGCCATACTTGGCGGGGATGCTGCTCTTGTACAGCTCCATGTCCTTCACCACGTCGGGGTTGAAGACGGAGAAGAAGCCGAACAGGTGGGTCGGGTTATAGACCGTCCCGTCGTTGAAGAGAATCAAGTTCTGGTCCGTCGCCCCGCCCCTCACGTTAAAGCCGCTAGAGGCCTCGCCCACCGCCTTCACGCCGGGGAGCGACATGACTACCTTCATGATATCCACCTCGCCGAACGCCATCGGGATATTCTTTATATCCTTCACCTTCAGGCGTTCCACGCCCATCGTCGTATTCCGCACGTTGGCGATCTTCTCGGAGGAGATCGTGACCTCCTTCAAGGTGTAGACCTGTTCCTCCAGCTCGATATCCAGCTTGCCGTCGGAATGGAGCATGATCTGCCGCCGGGTGTCCTTCATGCCCATGCCTTGTATGTACAGCTCGTGTCGTCCGGGAGGGAGGCGCAGCGTATAATAGCCGTAAGCGTCGGTAGTAGCCCCGATCATCGGGTCCTTCACGAACACGGCCACGCCCACCATCGGCTCGCCGGTCTTGAAATCGCTGATATTACCGGTCACCGTGACCCGGTCCGCCGCCTTGCCCGAGGCGTCGCCGATCTCGTAGACCTTGTTCTCCGAGGTAGCCTTCTGCTGCTTCCGGCCCGCCATCAGGGAGATACCGGAGCCTTCCTCGTCGCCATCGCCCTCTCTCCGCTTCTCCCGCAGGAAGAAGTTCTCGGGCAGGGAGGTCATCAAGGTGTTATCTCTCAATACAAAGAAGGCGCCGCCATACGAGGATACTTGGAAGGGAGTCCCCTCCAACGCACGCCGCAACGCCACCAAGGGCTCTTCCTTCTCACTGTGTACGCTAACGACCATGGAGTCCGTCTCCAAGGGTTGCCGGTAGACAGGCTGGCCGGTCTGCCGCTCGATAGCGTCGAACACGACATTCAAGGTTACTTGCCGGAAATCCAGATCGACCGTCCGCTGCGCCCTCACCGTCCAGCCGGACAGCAGGCACATTACCATACCGATATATAGGCTCTTTCTCATGGGATCTCGTTTAACTGTTCATACTGTCTCACCACGGCTACGATGGCTTCCTCGGGAGCGTGCTTGAAATCCAGCTTTCGCCGCTTGATATACCGGGCTAACTCCTTTTTCTTGGACTTGAAGACCTTCAACACGGAGCCCTTGCTCCTCACGGTATAGTAAACGCCCTCCTTCCGGATGTAGTATTTTACGGACTGATCGAAGGATTCATCGAGCTTCATATCTTTTATCGTCTTAGATAATATACAAGACCATTTCCCCAGTACGGTACACTTCCCTTCATACAACCGTAGGTAATAGCCTTCCGGCAGGTTGCCCGACCGCTCGTCCGGATACCTGTAGAAGATATCGTACCCATGAAACTCAGCGTAGTCTACCCGATCGCTCGGCAAGACGATATTATAGCGATTGTCCGGAGAGAGCAGTAATAACTCATTCTTGTACAGGTCTAAGCGCATTTTCACGTCCTTGTAGAGAATGCCTTCGAAGCTAAGATCCCCGGGTACGTATTTCTCGCTCTTCAAATAGGGGTGATTTCTTATCGAGGTGGGATATTTTAATTGCTCCTTCCCATGGTAGATCACGGCTTGGCCGGCGGCGGAAGAGACATAGTCATCCACCGCATCTTGTGCCCTAGCCGTAGCGATAGCCAACGCGCATACGCATAAAAACCCCAGAAGCTTTCTCATAAGATACAGATTTAAAGTTTCATGCCAAATATAGGCATTCAATCACAAGCCACCAAATCCCAGCCTTTAAATATCAGTGTTATCAGGCGAAGTTTCGTATTTCCCTTCGTCTCTCTCACTTTAGGATCTTCGGCATAACGTTTCAATTGCCCGGCAGCCTCAGTCCTCAGCGATTCTATCTCCGGGGTGGAGGCGTCACGACGGGCATATTTCACCTCTACGATATAACTATAGACGATCTCCGGTTGATGCAACAAATCGGGCATCATGTAGAAGTCCGCATATCCCTTATTCGCCTCATACTCCGGATGAATTATATAAGTACGGGTCAAGCCCAAGTAAGCCAACAAAAAGCCCTTTACGTGCGCCTCACCCTCGATAAACTCACGGATAGAGCTTTGTCGCTTCAATTCAGAGGCGAAGTACTCAAAGACAGGTTTCCAGTTTCCCTCGTAGGCCATGCTAGCCACGAGCATCCCCAGCCGATCCATCTCGAGGGAAAATAAATCGGCGCTCCGGTAAGCCTCCACCAAATAGGAGTACAACTGCTCACGAACCGTCAAGTTAGGGATCGCCAATAGGGTACTCCCCCATTTAGTACCCCGTATGGTAAGCAGCCCGAAATAATAGAGCAGGCTCTTAAAATTATCCGGTTTTGCCAGATCCTCGGCGGGGAAAGCCGTCTTGATGGTACCTACGGTCTCGCCATTCGTCACGATGTCTTGGATGATAGAGGCGTTCATGCCCATTTTCTTGTCCAAGCGAATCAAATGACGGAGCTTATTATAATCCGTACGGATGTTGTTATCGATCATGTTCTCCGGAACTTTTTTCAACGGAAGATAATGATTCAGGAAATACAGCACCATATCCGAGTTATACATCGGCTCGTGGAGCGAATCTCTCGAGAAACAGTAATTATCGTACCATGGCTTCATCACGCCGATCACCTCATCTACCTCTCCGGCCAGCATATCCACGTCTTTATAATAAGACAACATATCACGTACCTCCCGCTCGCTAAACCCGATAATCCCGTTAAACCGGGGATCGGTGCTCATATTGGCACCGATATTGAATCCACTTGTCACGTCATCCATGGTGACCGGAGAGACTCCCGTGATGAACATACGCTTGATCGGTCCGTTTCCCGTGGCACCTTCTTTCAGCTTATTAAAGAAATAGCGGAAGAACCCCGTGCCATGTGTCAATTTACGGTAATGCTCATTCCCCACATTGGCGAGTATGGCGTTCGTGAAATTATCATACTCATCGATGAACAGGTAGATCGGAAGATCCAGCAACGTAGCCTGCCCGATCAGGTAGTTCAATTTCTCGTCCGCATTCTTGAGTCTTTTCAATTCACTGGCGAAACCGGGATTGAACATATGTCCGTAAAGCCCGGCGAAAAGATCGAAACGCATCGAGCAATTATCATTGAACGAGGCCAGCAATCGATCCGGGTCCGGATTCACGCCGGCGAAATTAAAATCGAGCACAAGGTATTTCCCTTGCTCCGCCGTAGGATGCGAACCGATATACAGCCCCTCGAAGATTTCCTTGAAACGATCCCGCCTATAGATATCGTAATACCATCTAAGCATGTTGATAAACAAAGACTTTCCAAAACGCCTCGGGCGGATCAAGAAGAAGAAATTGGCAGATTCCTCCAACCACTCGATATAATGAGTCTTATCCACATAATAATACGGCTCTTTCCTAATCCTCTCAAAATCCGTCAGTCCGTAAGGAATCTTCTTTATTATCATAGCGATCTTTGTTTTTATGAGTAATTACAAATATAAGCATATATATCCGGCAAAGCAACAACTTCCGAGGAATTATCACGCGGATAATGTACCTTTGCGACGTTTTTAACTTTAACAATTAATCATATATGAAAAAAAATCAGTTTCCGAGAAGCGGAAACAAGCGTGAGAAAGCTGCTGGATAGTTTGGAAAATGCCCAAAAGGCATGGGTGGACTTGAAAAAAGACGCGAAAGGGGCGCATAAGTTGTTTAAAGACTACCAGCCGGAGGAGGATCTGGTTAAACGGGAGAAGATCATCTACACGGGCTCCGTGAAAGACTTCGTGCGGCTGACGCTGCCCATCCTCGATGACCAACGGTTCCGGGTGAACGGGCAGACGAACCGGGAAGCCATGATACGGGCGCTGGACGAGGTGTTCGAGATACACCCCAACGGCTGCCCGGAGCCAAGGAGCTTCCGGAGCATCCTCTCGACGGCGCAGGAGGAATACGGGAAAGCGCATGAATAACAAGCTTCCCGTTTTTCACAACAAAAGTTAAAACTTGGGAGGCGTCCCAAAGCGCCTCCCTACCTTAGCGCCATCAAGCCAGAGACACTGGCTCTTTTTTTATCACTTAAAAATATAGTATGATAAACACGTCATTATTCGCCCTTTTCGGACGATACAAGGGAGACGCCTCGCTAGCGGGCGTACTGGAAAACATCCAAAGAGGAACGTACAAGCAGTTCATCGACGAGACGCGGGAGGCGCTAGCGTCGGGCGATAAGGAACTGGCCGCCAAACTAAAGAAAAAACTGCCCGCTTTCACCCCACAGGCCACCTACTCCGGGAAACGCCTCGACCCTCACATCACCCGCTATAACCAATTGGTGGTACTCGACATCGACCACGTAGGGGAACGGGAGCTGGAGCGTATCACCCCGCTCGCCACGGAAGCGCCCTACACCGTGGCGTATTTCCGCAGTCCCAGCGGCGACGGGGCGAAACTCATCGCCTACGCCGCCACGGACGAGACCGCCACGCCGGGTAATCACCGGAGGGTCTATGAAGCCATGAGCCGTTGGTACGCCGCCCGGCTCGGCGTGGAGCTGGATACCTCGGGCAGCGACATCGGGCGGCTTTGCTTCGTATCGGACGATCCCGCCCTATACCTCTCGCCTGCCTACCGCTCTTGGCTGGAGGGTACCGGCGAGCTACCGGAGGGCCTCGCCCCGCTACCCCTTACTTGGAAGGAGGAGGTTAGCGAGACGGCTCCCGGGGCGAAGGAAAGGAAGGTGGCCTCGCCACTGGAGAAGGCACGCCGGACCGCCGAGCGGAAAGGCGCCTACGCCGAGGGCAACCGCAATAACTTCATCTTCGTCATGGCCGCACGGGCGAACCGGCTGGGCGTGAAGCGGGCCGAGATGGAGGCTTACGCCGCTACCGCCTTCGCCGACTTGCCGGCGGAGGAGCGCCTCGCCGCCATCGAGAGCGCCTACAGCCACGTGGAGGAGCACGCCGCCGAGACGAGCGCCGCCACCTCCCGGAAAAAGGGCGGGGGCCCGCTGGACGTGGTCGCCGTGGAGAATTATATATCCGAGCGTTTCCTCACCCGCAAGAACGCCGTGAGGGGGTACGTGGAGGTGGCCTCGAAGAAAAAGCGGAACGGTCAAAAGCCGGTCTTCAAGCCGGTGACCGACTACTGGGTGAACTCGCTCTGGCGGAGTCTCCTGAAGGACGGCCACTACTGCTCGCATAACGACATCCGGGCCATACTGATGTCGGACTTCAGCGAGACGTTCCACCCTTTCCGCTCGTATTTCGAGGGGCTGGCCCCGTGGGACGGGGTGACGGACTGGATCGGGCAGCTGGCCGATACCGTGGACACCACCCGGCCCGCCTTCTGGCGGGGTTGCCTCAAGCGCTGGCTTATCGCCGGGGTGGCCGGATCCATGGAGCTAGGCGTGGAAAACCATACCATCCTGCTGCTGGCCGGCGGGCAGGGGCTGGGCAAGACCTCGTGGCTGCGGAACCTCGTGCCGCCCGAGTTGCGGGACTATCTTTTCACGGGCAATGTCAATCCGTATAGCAAGGGTTTCCCACAGATGATGGTGGACTGCCTCTTGATCGTCATCGACGAGATGTCCGGCCAGAGCTACGCCGATCTGAACCGCCTCAAGGCGCTCACCTCCACCGGGGTCATCTACCTGCGCCGCCCGTACGGACACTATGCCGAGACGCAGATACGCCACGCCTCCTTCGCCGCCACGGTGAACGACTTGCAATCGCTGCCGGACGATAACGAGTCTCGCCGCTTCCTCTGCTTCGAGGCCACACGGATCGATTACCAGTCGCCCGTGCGACACGCCGACATCTACGCCCAAGCTCTCGCCCTCTTCCGCCGGGGCGAGAAATACTGGTTCTCCGGCGAAGACATCCGGAAGATCAACGAGAACAACGAGACCTTCCGCCAGCGAAGCCCCGAGGAGGAGTTGTTCTTCACCTATTTCCGCAAACCGGAGCGTTTCGACACGCCACAGTATCTTACGGCGAGCGATATTATGACGAAACTAAGTGTATTTACACGTATCACGCCGACACGTTCTAATATAGTTACGTTGAGCAAGGTGCTGAAAAAACACGGTTTTAAGCTCACGACAATACGTGGAAAACGCCTATTTGAGGTCGTAGAGATCACTCCGGAACAGGTAAAAGACAATTTTTTGAGCACCCCGGAAGAAAAGGGAACGAAGAAGGAAGATGAAAAGAATCATACTGATAACCAAAACAATACAGCGAATCCTAAACTTCCATTTTAAAGCAGGGGGTGCGCAGGGGTGCGCAAAAAAGAGTGGTTGGAAAAACATTTTAGAAATAAATAAATTTGTATCACACACAGCAGTGTGACACAAATTTACATTTACCAGAAAAGTTTTAGGAAAACACGTAAAGATGCGCACCCTTGCGCACCCCGCTATGTTTCAGCGAAGCTCATAAAGCTCCTCAAAAAGAGTTATGGATATCCTTTCTATTACAAATCAAGACCTTTTTCCCTTCAGAGGAAATGGGAACGAATCAAAGACCTTATCTTGATTTCTAGTCATATCAACCAATCTCCTCTCAATTGCTCTCCAATCGTATTTGCCATTCAGCATAACGATATCCTCATCGAAATCTATATCCTCAAAATAAGTAATGGCCTTGAAGGGCCTGATGACATTTGCCCCCGGAAATTTACGCTCATACATTCCCAACATGGAATTGAAAGGGAAACGGGTGGAGAGGAAAGCGATGTCGATGAAATCCTTTAGCCGTGACCCATCGTCGGCGATGGCAGAGAGCTTCATGGCAATAATATCCTGCATGCTGTACAATCTTATACCGTACTCGATATATGGCTTTTCAAGATACTCATAAGAGTGGGTAATGCAGTCAATCTTTATTCCGTCTATGGAACCTTTCAAGGTGTTCCTCTCCATAAAGCCGGTACGGAATCCATATTTATCCATAAGAAATCTCTCCAATTCCGCCGCATCAAACGGTTTCGGAGTGAAAAGATCTAAATCCACACTTCTCCTATGTCCTAAATACAGGGCTAAAGAAGTTCCTCCCGCCAGATTAAAACGGGTCATCGCATTTTCCGCTTCCAGCTTTTTCAGGAGTTCAAGTGTTTTTCCCGAGACAACTTCCGTGTGTAACATTTTAGTTCCTCCTTTTCAAGATTAAAGACAATACAAACAAAATTCATGTCTCGTGGAGATAAGCTTGGGAGTTCTTTTATTATTTCCCGGAATCCCTCTATACCTCCATATAAATTGAATGCGGCATAAAAATCCTTCAACCATCCTCTTTCAATGACACGCTGTACCACAATCTTCCGGGATTTCCACCAGTCAAAATGTGACAGGTCATACTCCCAAAGCAAGGAGGGAGAGATTGAAGAGTCTCCTGTATATGTCTTATATTCATCAAATATAGTCATTTTCCATCCTTTTTATAATATACAAATCTACTGTATTTTACTGGGGTATACAATTTCCATGCGCTTTTTATTGAGACACGGCTCGGAAACCAATGAGATACGGTCGCTAAGTCAATGGAATCCGTCTCGCTTTCCATTGACTTAGCGCCCCTATTCCACCCGGATACCATCCGGCTCTCACGGCTCGCCGAGCGACTCGATGATGGCCCGCACCATGGCGGGCGAATAGACCCGCTCGCCCTCGTGATAACCCAGCGAGCGGAGGCGACCGGGCAGGCCGGGATAGATCGTTATCCAATGTTGCAGCTTGCGGTGGGCCGAGCGGGGATGCAGGTCGGGCAGGTAGACCTCGGCCAGCTCCATCCGCCCGTACGCTCGTATCTTGAATGTTGTTTCCATATCCTAAAGATAGTGAATCTCCGGCATATATCCATCATTTTCCGGAGAAATAATTCACCCGAAATCACCCTAAGTCACCCAAAGCGACAAAGCCCCCATGCCCTGCCGTATCTTTGTATCAACATTAAAAAACAACACATTATGATCCGCTACAAGAAGTATCAAAACAAGAACGAGAAGAACGTGACAACCTTCAACAAGTGGTACGCCCGTGCCGTATGCGAGGAGACGGTAGATATCGCCGCCTTGGCCGAGCACATGTCCACCCACAACACCCCCTTCTCCACCGGCGCCATCCACGGCATGCTGAAGGACATGGTGAATTGTATCAAGGAGCTGCTGATGGACGGCAAGAACGTGAAGATAGACGACCTCGGCATCTTCAGCGTGGGCATCCGCTCGAAGGGGGCCGTCACGCCGGAGGATTTCTCCACGCAAGGCAATATCACCGGCGTACGCCTCCGTGCCCGTGCCACGGGCAACCTCTCCAGCGCCTCGCTCAAGCTGACGGCCAAGCTCCGCGAGTACACCGAGTACTCGAACGGGGAGGTGACCCCGGGAGGTGGCGGGAGCGATTCCGAGAGCCCGGACGAGATTTAGGGAATTGAAAATTGAGAATTGAAAATTGAAAATTAAGTGATATGGAGATTTCTGTTTTTATACGTGAATACGCTCCGCTGGCTGGGGAGGCCGGGCGGGCGTTCCGGATCGATCCGGTGGTGATCTTGGCGCAGGCGGCCATCGAGACGGGTTGGGGCGAGAGTACGCTCTGCCGGGAGTATCATAACTTTTTCGGCATCACGGCCTACGGGCTGCCCAACGTATGGTGGACCGGCCGGTGGACGGAGCTGTCGCCCCGCTCGCTACGTTTCCGGATCTACCCGGACGATAAGTGCTCGTTCATGGATTACTGCCGCCTGCTTCGCTCGGCCTATCCCCGGGCGGCCGACATGAGCGCCAACCCTACGGCCTTCGCCAAGGAGATCGCCTACAGCCCCTACATCAGCGAGGTGAACGGCGACAACCGGGAAGCCTATCGTAAGCTGATCGTCCAGCTTTGCCGAAAAGTCAGCTCGCAACTATCAATCGTTAATCAAAAGGGCGGGCAGATGCCGTCCCTATCATCAACTGTCAACTAAAATGAAATACCTTGAACTCATCCTCCGTTGCCTCACGGCGCTCCTCCGGGTCATCTTCCCGCAGCATCCCCCTGTTCCCGAAACGACAGACGCTACCGGCGCTGCTCCTTCTCCTGCTAGCCCTCCTCTCCCTCCTCATGCGGGAGACGGAGGTGACGCTAGCGGCGATCGGCGCCTCGCTGACGCTCTTCCGCCACGACGGCACCCCTCCTCCCCACCGTTCCCCGGGGCGGACTGGCTGGGTATCTCCGGCTACACCCTCCTCATAGCGGGGTGCGCAGGGTGCCTCTTGAAGTACTGGGGTTATTAGGGGAAATACCGGATGAAGACGACGCAGGGTAACGCAGACTTGTTGATAGTAAACGACATCTGCGTTACTCTGCGTCATCTGGGTCCGGTAAATACGGACTTTTATACCTAATCCCAAGCATATATCCTCCATTTTCCGGAGTAATCAAGATAGATGATCCCGGCATCTTCAACGTGAGCATCCGTTCTGTAGCCCGCCGTGTCGAACGTGAACTAGCCCTCATTTCCCGCCACGGATACGTTCCATGATATCCTGAAACGATGATAAAAAATATATCCACCTCAATAATCAATAATGATCCGTAGGCCACCAAGAAGGTCTATCCTTTGTACCTCTACCACCATTTGTACAATCCACGCATCTATACTCGGAGTACGCCACATCTAAACTTAAAATATTAAACCCACTCGCATAAGCCTCAGAAAGATTTTTAAACGTAGAAGCCGGAATAACAGAACAACTAGATGCTTGCTGCTCATATAGTTCATCGCTAGTTGGCAGATATATTGACTGATGAGTGATCGTGGCGACATCCACATAGCCGATAACGGGCTGTCCCGGACAGGTAACGCATTTCACATTCCCTTTATATTCCGCAGGCAACGGGGCGAACAAGCTCCCCGTTTGGCTGATATTTTTCTGTAGATTAGAGAGATACTTATAAGCGTCTTTACTTACCAAGGCTTGATAGACATCTATATGATAAAGGTATGAGAGCTTATCATGATCGGGTTCTATCTCGATCAACTTATGTTGATAGATAAGATTCTCTGTCAACTTTTCCGTACTTCCTAATATAATATGATTTTAGAACTATCGCTTCCCCAACAATAATATAGGTTATTGGAAGTCTTAAAGTCGAACATTACAATGCCTTTCCCCGGAATGTACGCAGCGTTCGCCTTATACCGGGCGTGGAATTCCCAATCTTCTTTATAGGTCCACCGGTAATAAGGAGATTGATCCAAAGGATCATGTGAGGTTACGCAAATATATAAAGGTTCCCCTTCCCCTTTCTTCTGCCAAGAGATACTATCTATCTCCGGGATGATCAGCGGAGATAAATATTCGGATTGATAAATATCATCCGCAATCATAATATTCAAACGATACTTAGAGGAAACATCCAATTCTCCTACATTTATTACATATTCACCACTATCCCTTAATTGGCTATTAGAAATGACAATTCCTTTATCATTCTCCACGGATAGCTTAGCGTTATTCACGTATTCCTTACCCGAAAACTTTTCAGACATAGCAATACTGCGACTTAACTTTATGATCGTTTCCCCGCTGGTAATCGTCCCATCCACGACAAGCAGACCCTCAAGCTGATTCTCGTAATTAGGCTCATATTCGGAGACACAAGCTCCCATCAAAATACATATGCTTATAAATAAACCTAGCTGTTTCATAAGTCTTCTTTTTTCCAGAATTAACACCTATAAATGATCCGTAGGCCACCAAGAAGGTTTATTCTTCGTACCTCGGCCATCATAAGTACAATCTACACAGCGAAAGGGCGCATAGCGATTAGGAACAGTTGGCGCCCCACTATAAATATAATAAGTATAACCATCCGGTGCCATTCCTGTCAAGATATTCTTCGCACAGTCATAAGAAGTCTCATAGAAATCTCTTAGCTCCGGCATAAAGCGTTTCATAATCGTTGTACTGGTTACATCCACATAACCTAATACCCATTCCTTCGGATCGGATACGCAAACAATGTTACCCCTCACCTCGGTAGGTATAGGAGAAAAGATGCTTCCTGTTTGCTCTATATTTCTTTGTATATTCTTAAAATACTCATAAGCCTCTTTCCGTATGCGATTCTGCTGAACTTCTATATAATAAAGGATTTTCAACTTATCATGGTCTCGGGGGATCTCAATTAGTTCTTTCTCATATATAAGATTTTCCGTCAACTTATCCGTTGTCGCCAATAACATAACTTTTGAGCTATCCCTTCCCCAGCAATAATAGGTATTTTGTGACGTATGTCTTTCAAACATATAGAATTTATCATTCAAATATCCGGCGTTCGCAAACAGATCTGCGTTAAATTCCCATATTTCCCGATAACTCCATTTATAATAAGTAGGTTCAAGCTCATTATCATGTGTCGTGACACAAATATAGACAGTTTTTTCCGATGCTGGACTTTCAACAGATATACTATCAATGGCCGGAGTATCTAGAGGGGATAAATATTCAGATTTATATTCTTTATCATTCCAATTTATTGATAATCTATATTTATACGCAGGCTCTAACTTATCAACCTTTAAAATATAAACACCTTCTTCGCTTACGCTAACAGGCTCAAAAGTAAATCCTTGGTCACATTCGATAAAGACGTTCGCATCGGTTATCGATTCTTCTTCACCAAAATCATCCAATATTTTTACGCTACGGCTTAATCGTATCTCTATAGAACTTGGCTCGTATTCAGATACACAAGCAAATATAAAAAAGCATATACTTATAAATAAACCGAGCCATTTCATAATTTTGTGTATTTATTGTTTACTATTACAGTCCCTTCATTATAACCGATAAAGAATAAAAGGGATGAAAAGCAAAACGATTCTTTCCACCCCCTTTATAAAAAGGTTCTTGATCAATAAATAAAAGACTAAAGAGAATCTACCAAGTCTTTTTTTATTGGATACTTATGCTATACTTTTATCTTTAACATCGTATGTGTCACAAACTATTACTACACAAATTAGGCAAATACTGTCCTAGCACATCCGGTTCCTTTAAACAAAGTTCACCAAAAGGAGATGTTGTAACGATAGTCGCAGATCCATTCAAAGTATGAACATACAATACAGCATCACACGTCCGATCTCCGCGATATTGAACTATGCAATGAACTCTAATCCTCTTAATACTAGAAATAGTATTATCCCATTTCACATCAACGGTCTGCCCCCACCCAATAAGAGAACCTCCATCAATTTGCCAATTGTATAGATAATTAGGATCTATTATTGATGTTCTTGCAGTATAACTATGTGTAGATCCAGCAACAACGTAATCTTCACCAATGATATCTACAGTCTGCGAAAAAGCACCGATACAGAATAATTGTAGTATAAAAACAAATAATAACTTTTTCATGAGTTCATTAATTAGATCTAAAAACAAATAATACTATTATTTAGACATTTAAGTATAGGATATTCATCAGTAAATACCCTATACTTTAGTAAAACAGAGATTTATTTCCTGCTATTAGGAAATATAGTTCGATACAAAGCTTTTTAATTAATTTTATTTCCAAGCATCCGGCTGAACCAAATAAGGTTTGCCGCTCTCGTCATTACCCATGGTCAAGATCTGCTCATCCGGAACGGGGAACATGGTCTTAGTTGCAGGCAAATAAGAGGCACCCGCAAATTTCGGAATGTATTTCTTCTCATAATCGATATAAGCCTTCAACTCCGCAGCCATCACATCGCCACCCCAACGTTGCAAGTCAAACCAACGTTGTCCTTCCATCGCTAACTCAAGCTTACGTTCCATACGAACAGCCTTGATACAGGTATTCTTATCAGAGAAAGCAGCGTGAGACGAGGGATACTCAGCGATTTTATAATTAGCGGCAGGTTTACCGTCCGCTTTCACGATATTGACATCCAATGAAGCACGTTTACGAATCTTGTTCACTAGCTCCATAGCACCTCTTAAATCACCATCATTAGCCAAACATTCCGCATAAAGCAACATAGCGTCACGTACACTCAAATATTGGATATTCATGGCAGAACCCGGTGCCCAACCACCGGAGAAGCTTTTTCCTCCCAACCCTGCGTCAGACTCAGCCTTGCTATATACGTGTTTCTTCGGCATGAACACACCACCGTTAACAGGGTTACGTACCCAGTCCGTAGCAGGCAGACCCCAATCTTTATACGGAATACCCAAACGTCCTACAGCGAAATCCAAACGTGGGTCTACAGCGATAGAGTTATCATTAACACTCACCTTATCCTCGTCTTTATTCGTCACGGAAGGTTTCGCACGGTATTCACCATTCAAATAAGGCAAACCATTAGCGTCAACCTGATAAGAGTTAACCAACTCATATGAAGGCTGATAAAATCCACAACATCCACCTGGGCCTGAATTATGCGGATAACACAAGGACATACCCGAGTTGCCATTATCATTAGCATCCACAGAGAATTGGAGCTCAAAAATAGATTCAGCGGATTTATTATCGAAATTGGTATCCCAGTTAGTAGACATATTATCTTGCAATCCGAATCTTATACCCGCATTTGTCTTACCATTGTCCAAGAGATCCTTCAAGATAGGCTTGGCGGCGGCCATATCGCCCTTCTGCATAAGCATCTTTGCCTTCAATCCCTTTGCGGCCCATACATTGATACGTCCGACCTCTTCTTGCGTATCCGGCAGGCCTGCAATTGCCTTATCAACATCAGCGAGTACGTTCTCGTAAATGTCTTTATCATTATGTATCATCGGATTATTATCCGTTGCTGTCTCATCATAATACGGGATAAACGGACCAAATACCTTTATGCTCTCGAAATAAAACATGGCACGCAAGAACATCAGTTCTGCCGTACGTAAACTTTTCCTTTCCGGAGATAATGCCTCAACATTATCCATTACGTTCAAAGCCTTATTCACACGCTTCACCCCTTTATAAGTCCACTTCCACTTTTCGTTCAAGTAACTATTTGTAGATACCGTGTTATATAGCTCCATCTCGTTCAAAACGGACTGATCGCCGGGGTCTGATCCCTTATTGGCATCACCACCATACATGCCACCCATAGCCCAGTTAAACGGACTGGCTCCCCAATCGTTTTCCGTAAGGTTCGCATAAGCATTTATAACCAGCAACTCTACTCCATCAGGCGTAGTCAACTGCGCCTCGTCAATACTACCCTGCGGAGATTTATACAAAAAATCCTCACCACAAGAACCCAAGGTCAATAGAGAAGCAAACCCTAGGGTTATTATATATCTATATTTCATAATATAATCTTTTTCGATTTAACAATAACAAAGCTCATCATCAGAATGCGAAGTTTACGCCAAACAAGAAACGCATCGTAGTAGGCCATCCTCCCATATCCATACCTCTTCGTAAATCGGAGCCGTTACCCTCGGATACGTTAGCATTCGTAAACTCCGGATCCAGACCCGAATAACCGGTGATCGTCAATATATTCTCGGCCTGCACATAGACACGCAGGTTCGAGATCGTGGCCTTCTGCATTAATTCCTTCGGGAATGTATATCCAAGCACCAAATTCTTCAGACGTAAGAATGATCCATTCTCAACATAATACGAACTTGAGTAATTTCCCGAATAACCATCTTGATAATCAAGAACGGGCAAGATAGCTTTACTGTTATCAGCCCCCGGTTTCCATGACAAGTCGCGCATACGCTCGGACTTATTGCCCTCAAACAACCAAAAGTCTGTAAAGTACTTCGTATTATTGAATATCTCATTTCCAATCGTAGAATACCAGAACATCGTGAAGTCCCAATTCTTCCATGTCACGCTAGCGTTCAAGCCCATGATCAAATCGGGATGCGGATTACCAATAAAAGTACGGTCTTCAGAGTTAAGTTTCTTATCACCATTCGTATCGGCGAACTTGAACTTACCTACCCAACGTTTCGCAGCCTCCAAATTCTCGATGGTCTGTCCTAAAGGAGGTAACGCCATGACTTCTTCCGGAGTCTCATAGAATCCCTCTTGCTTATAACCGTAGAACATAGAGATGGGCTGTCCCTTCGTTGTCCAACAGATCGGATCACCTAAGCGAGCGCCTGTTTTCGTAATCGCATAGTCATCAGCCAAAGATAATTTCGTGATCTCATTCTTATAATGGCTCAAGTTCATATTGATATCCCAGCTCCAGTCTCCTCTTGTATCACGATAATTGAAATTGAAGTCTACACCGGTATTCTTCATATCACCGAAATTGATATAAGGCTTGTCAGACTCACCCGCCAAAGCAGAATAAGGAGCCTCGATCAACATATCCGTGGTCTTCTTTGAGTACCATTCCAGACCGGCACTGAACTTACCATTCAAGAAGGTGGCATCCAGACCGACATTATACATCTCTGTCGCCTCCCATTTCGTATCCTCATTTCCATAACGTTGCAAACGGAAACCCGTAGCCGTAGAATTGTTAGCACCAGTGATATCATAGTTTGTTTTAGTAGGATCCGTTGAATATTCATACGCATAATTAGTCTTACGATTCATCTCGGAGTTTCCTGTTTGTCCATAACCCACACGCAATTTCAAGTCATCCAGCCAATCCCTCGTGTTATCCATGAATGACTCTTGGGATATACGCCAGCCCAAAGATACGGAAGGGAATACACCATAACGATTTGATTTTGAAAAACGAGATACACCATCACGACGCACAATACCTGTAATCAAATATTTGTCCGCAAATGAATAGTCTACACGACCAAACATACCAAACAAGGCAAACTCTCCTTGATACTTAGACTCCGCAATACGACGAGCGTTATTCTCACCCATATTCAAGACCCATGTATCCACATTATCCTCGTAAAAGTAATTATATCGTCTACCTGTCATCTCACGGCCCAAACCGTCGCGAATAGCCTCCGTACCCAACAAAACAGTCAGTTTATGGATATCATTGAACGTGGCATTGTAAGTCAACGTATTCGTCCACATCCAGCGATAGTTGAAGCCACTCTTCTCTTCCAAGTTATTATCACCCGGAGTCTCTGAAAACTCAAGGTTCTTCTTCTCCATGCGATAAGAATAATTATTGGTATAATCTATACCAAAATTAGTACGGAATGTCAAACCTCTGTATAAATCGACCTCAGCCCACAAGTTTCCGAAAATACGATTATTAGTCCAATAGTTTCCAACCTCTCTTTTCTTGATCGCCACAGGGTTTTGGAAATTCCCAGTTCCAGCGAATTTTGAACCAGCGAAATTCCCAGCGATATCATAAACAGGAACAAAAGGAGAAGCACGATAAGTCCATGAATAAATATTACTTTCAGCAGCCTCAGCCGTACGTCCTAAATCTTTCGTGAAAGAATAAGTTAGATTCTCACCAACACGTAACCAATCACGAACATTAAATTGAGTATTCGCACGTACTTGGTATCTTTGATAATACGTATCAATCACTGTACCATCTTGTTTAAAATAGTTCGCACTCAAATTATAAGTTCCTTTCTCTGTACCACCTGCCAAGCTGATTTGGTGATTCTGCATCATAGCAGGACGGTCTATCTCATCCCACCAATCTGTATCAGAGAATGGAGCTAATGTGTTATCCGGATAGCTATACGAGTTAGGATCAATATCTTGACGACCACCAGCTCCCGCTTGGGTCATATAATTAGGGATAATTGGTTTATCGCCTGTCCCAAATTGCACGTGAGAAGGTTTCTCATCAGAACCTAGCAGAGCATAGTTATTTGCTTTTGCTGCCCATTCTAGATTCAAACGATCCATAGAGTTCAATACATCATACTTTTTCCCGGTTTTCTGAACACCAACATAACCGTCATATGTCAATTTAGGTTGTCCGGATTTAGTACCCTTCTTCGTAGTGATTAAGATAACACCATTCGCAGCCTGCGCACCATAAATAGCCGCAGAGGAGGCATCCTTCAATACCTGCATACTCTCGATGTCATTCGGGTTCAAGGAGCTCAAATCTTGATTACGGGTAGATACACCATCAATAACATACAACGGACCATTGTCATTAATCGTATTGATACCACGAATACGAACCATTGTCTGGGAACCGGGCGCACCAGAAGCACCCACATACACACCGGCTGCCTTACCTTGCAACTGCTGAGAAGCAGAAGATCCCGAAGAGGCCAGCAACTCTTTCGTATCGACTACCGCCACAGAACCAGTGATGTCCTTCTTCTGCTGCGTACCGTAACCTACTACTACAACCTCATCTAGGTTTTGCGTATCTTCTTTCAAAGTCACATTTACCACTTCTCCCGAAGCAGGAATTTGCTGAGATACATAACCAATGTAGGAAACGACTAAAATGGAGTTGGGCTCAACTTCCAAGGAATACTTACCGTCAAGGTCGGTAATCGTACCGTTTGTAGTACCTTTTACTACAACATTCACACCCAAAAGGGGTTCACCCTTTGCGTCAGTTACCGTACCGGTAACTTTCTTAGCTTGCTGGGAGATGGACACATTCGCGTTAGACGCATGGATTGGAGGGGTTACACCCGCACCGACCATAAGGAAACAAAGTGCCAAACCCAGTCCGCTTTTAACAAAAGCCAACTGTTTGTTCATCATAACACAAAAATAGGTTAACATTAATAATTATATCCACTCTTCGGATACGGGTACAAATATAAATTATTATTCTTAATAAACAACAATAGTATGCATATTTTTTCACATTCCCTTGAACTTGCGGATATGTGTTCGTACAAATAGCTATTATAGACCCAATAAGGCTTATTCTTGTTAACAAAAAGACACCTTCACAAGAATCAACAATATGTTAAAAACCGCATAAAAAAATACAATCTATTCCTAATTTTTACTTTTAAACCTTATTATCAATCTACAGCACGGTAAACGAGTCTCTTGGGCCATATAAAAGAAAAGAGGACGCCGTTTTACCGACATCCTCCTAAGCTCTTATCGCATTAGATCCGTGAGCCTTACCGGCTGCCGGCTATCGATTTACTCACGATATTCGTTACGGCCTCTTGCATCTTCTCGATGACGCCGCTGTTTTCCATCCCGTATTCGGAGGCGATCGTCTCCAGATTCGGGGAACCAATCCAAACCTTGCCGTCCGCATCTTCCCAAACGGAGATACGTAGCGGCAGCTCCAAAGAGATAGACGGATCTTGCTGCATCAATAAAGTCCCGACTTTCGGCGAGCCGAAGACGATCACCTTATTCGGAGGCAGCTTCATCCCTACCTCGCTAGCGTTTCGCCCATGATCGAACATGGCGAACACGGAACCTCCTTGAGACTTGATAATCTCTTCGATCCGCCGCATCGTCTCATCCACGCTAAACGGGCTTACTGTTTTTTCCATCAAACGATTCTTTTTCTCCATGGCTGTAATTTTCTTTAGTTTTGTCAAGACAGGAGTCTTGACCGTCCGTACGCTCGACTTCCGGTCATTATTCAGCTGCTCATAAATAACGATTTTATTCTCTCCTTTGTTCAGCCATACGTCCGGTATGTAAAGCGTTTGCTGAGGGCCGGCGTACCAATAGCGACCGATATTGATGCCATTGATGAAAATAATGCCCTTTCCCCAATCCTCCATATCGATAAACGTATCGCCGGTATCGGACAGGTGGAAGGTTCCCTCGTAGAGAACCGGCTTATTCCCCAACGCCGCTACCTCGGGCGAGCCATTCTTATAGACATAAGGTTCGCCGGAGGCTAAAGCCGGCATCCGGTCCATCGGGAGCTTGTACATCTTCCAGTCCGATATCTCGCTGCCGTTAATCTTGACCGGGCTGATGATCCCCTTCGTATTGCGGACGATCTCCTCGCCATAATTGATACGCCCCATGTTCTCCACCAAGATGTCCAAGGTAGCGTTGAACGGGATATCGATCTCCATCGCATATTGGTTGAAACAACGGTTTAACTCGCCGACACGCTCGCCATCCACGTAGATCGTAGCGTAATCACGCAAGCCCGGTATCTCCAGACGGCCTTTCAGGGGTTGGTTGAAATGGGTTGAGTACAAGACGTAGCCGTATCCTTGGTTCAATTGCTCGAACGTGAGAGGTGTCGGAGACGTTACCGGTTCCCCTTCTTTCGCCAAGGCCAACACATCGGCTACCTTCGTCAAGGAGATCGACGGGATCTCGATCAGCGGTATAGGGGCCGGAGCCTCGGGGACGTCATAGGTGACGTATTTCCGGATCACGTTGCGGATCGAGTCGAACTTCGGGGTTACCCAACCCGCCTCGCTGATCGGGGCGTCGTAGTCGTAGCTGGTCAAATCCGGCTGGATATCATGCTTCTTGTCGTAATTGGCGCCACTGGTGAAGCCGAAATTCGTACCGCCATGAACCATATAGAAATTGAAAGAGACATCGTTTTGGAGGTACGTCTCCGTCTGCCTCGCTATGCCGGAATCGCTTATATCGGGGAATGGTTCCGCCCAGTGCATCAGCCAACCGGGATAAAACTCGGCTACCATATACGGGCCTACTCCCCCGTGATACTCGTTCACCACCTTTTTCAAGTTCTCCACGTTGCTCTCCCCGTTCGCCGTAGGCAACGCTCCCGGGGTGGAACCGCCCTCGAACAACCAGCTTCCGTCCGAGGTGAACAGAGGCACGTTGAAACCGGCGTCCGCCAATTGCCGCTTGATCTTGGCGTTGTAGCGGCGATGCTCCTCCAAGGGGATATCCTTACGTTGCGCCACGTAAGAGCCGAACTCGTTCTCGGCCTGCACCATGATGATAGGGCCGCCTTTCGATACCTGCAAGTCGCCGACCTGCTCGTAAAGCTTATCGATATAAAGCTTCGTGCGTTTCAAGAACTCCGGGTTATCCCGGCGGATCTCCATGCCCGGTATATTCTGCAACCACCACGGATAACCACCGAACTCCCACTCGGCGCATACGTAGGGGCCGGGACGGAGGATCACCATCAATCCCTCCTCTCCCGCTATCCGGATATACTCGGCCAGATTCTTGTCTCCCTCGAAATCCCATTTACCCGGCTCCGTCTCGTGCAGGTTCCAGAAGACATAGGTAGCGACCGTATTCAAGCCCATCGCCCGCATCATCCGAAGGCGATGCCGCCAATATTGGTGGGGGATACGAGGATAATGCATCTCACCCGAGAGGATCGGGGTTACCTTCCCGTTTACATAAAAATGACCGTCCTTGATCTCGAACGTACGTTTCTCCTTGGCGAACGAGCCGACAGGTATCAGCATCAAAAGGAGCAATAGATAGGCGATTTTCTTTTTCATGGAATCCATGTGTTATAAAGATTTATTTTTAGGTTTAAGATCTCGTGGCAAATGTATGTAAATAAAAAGAGGATGCCAAATAAATGACATCCTCCCTAGCTTATATATTATATAATGTATAAGTCTGTATTAAGCTTGCTCCAACTGCAAAGTCTTAGTCGGCTGGTCGCAAACCTCCGTCGGGCCGAAGTACTGGATCGGACCCGGGTATACGTAGCTAGTAGTCAAAGCCCACTCGTCACGGTTTGCGGCGAACGCCTTGAAAGGAGCGCCGTCAAGCTTAACCAAAGCCTTCTGGATAACCGGCTTCATCTCGCCATGACGTTTCTCCATGTTCATCATCATAGTAACAGGGATACCACCGGCGATCCATTGATCAGCGGGAGCGGTCGTGTTACGTACGGAAGACATATAACCTGTCTTACCGGCGGCGATCAAGCAAGATGCCGTGTAACCCAAAGAGTAGCAGTAGTCTGCGTCGTAGTTAGAAGGAGCGGCGCAACGACCCTCGTAACCGAAGAAGTGGTGTTGTGCGGCGAACTTGCCTACGTACTTGCCCTCGGCTTTCCACTCAGCCAATTTCTTGCCAACCATCTCAGACAATAACTTCTCGGTCTCGATCAAAGAAACCTGTACGTTTCCGTGCGGGTCACGATCCAAAGACAGCTGACGAGCTACGCCCTCCGGAAGAGAAGCGTACAGATCAGAGTTCTCCTTCGTCAACTTGCTGATGATATAAGCACGTTGCTCGCTCTTCTTGATCATCTTGAACTCAGCGTCGTGCTTAGCCAAGAAGTCGTTCAACTCGGCGATCAAGCGTTTCATAGCCGGAACGAACTCGATCAAGCCCTCAGGGATCAATACCGTACCGAAGTTGTTACCCTCGGCGGCACGCTTAGCCACGATACCAGCCACGTAAGTAACGATATCGTCCAAAGACATATTCTTCTCCTCAACCTCCTCGGAGATGATACAAACGTTCGGTTGAGTCTGCAAAGCGCACTCCAAAGCGATATGAGAAGCGGAGCGACCCATCAATTTGATGAAGTGCCAGTATTTCTGGGCGGAGTTACAGTCACGTTGGATGTTACCGATTACCTCGGAGTAAACCTTACAAGCCGTGTCGAAACCGAAAGAGGTCTCGATCTGGGCGTTCTTCAAGTCACCGTCGATCGTCTTCGGGCAACCGATTACCTGTACGCCGGCACCGATAGCCTTGTAATACTCGGCCAATACGCAAGCGTTCGTGTTAGAATCGTCACCACCGATAATAACCAAAGCCTTGATATCAAGTTCCTTCAAGATCTGAAGACCTTTATCGAATTGCTCTTTCGTCTCTAATTTCGTACGACCGGAACCGATCATATCGAAACCACCCGTGTTACGGTACTCGTCGATAATATCAGCCGTCAATTCCATATATTTATGATCGATCAAACCGCCCGGGCCCAAGATGAAACCATACAGACGAGAATCTGCGTTGTGAGCCTTGATACCGTCGAACAAACCAGCGATCACGTTGTGACCACCGGGAGCCTGACCACCGGAAAGGATCACACCAACGTTCATGACAGGCATAGCCTTCTCCTCGTTACTCTTCTCGAATGTAACGATCGGCATTCCGTAAGTGTTCGGGAACAATTTCTTGATTTCTTCCTGATCGGCTACTGATTGAGTATACTCGCCGTCAACGGCTTTCACTGCACCTTTCAACGCAGCGGGTACCTTCGGTTGGTAAGCTGCTCTTGCGATTTGTAATGCACTCTTTGTCATTTCTTAATTGATTTATTTAGAAATTATTTGATACGTGTTCAAAAGTGACGCGAATATAAGGAAAAAAATCCGTATTAATAAAAAGACAGGGGGATATGTTCATTGAAAAATCACCCTAAAATTGGTTCCGAAGGAATGATTAACACTTTACAAGCCGATTTCCTAAAACAGGTCTGACAATATAGATCAACTCCTTCATCGTCCGCCCCAAATACATAATACTTTATCGTATAAACACACCTTTTTAGCTCCTTTACATAAAGACTTTATATGCATGCAAGCTTTATCCCTAGGTGTATCTCTAGATTATAAAATAATAAATATCAATTCCTCACAAGAAGCCCCTTTTACTATTTTCTTATTCCAACTTTAAATCCGGTAACTTTTTGACTATCTCCATGGTTTGTACGCTCACGTTGATTACGGAGAGTAGCAAGTCCAAGATATAACGGGGGTTATCATGCTCACGGCTCCAGTCATTCGGATCGTTCTTGATCAAGCTACTTGAATCGGTTTTCACTTGATAGCGCTCCATGATCCATTCGATAGCGGATTTACCGTTCAGGATGTATTCATACGCCTCATCGGGTATGTTCTCTATACGAATCGAGCTGTTGTAGATAATCGTATCCTTTTGCCCCTTTTTGGGGAATCGCATTTTCTCTACCTCATAGTATTTATAATCCACCTTGACCGCATATAGATCCGTAGTTCCGGCAATCATACGACCATCCGGGGCTTCCTCCTTTTGCCTGTCACCAATGACTGTCACGCCCTCATACGCAGGTATTTCCTCATAATTCAGATGCAGATTAGCCAGTTGCTTACCCGCATAGGAGAAATCGAGGAAAGCGTCTATATCTTCCACGATCGGGATACGTGGTAAGGATTTCTTCAGATCGGCCGCGAAGGCTTCCCGGTATTTCGGGGAATGAAGCAAGCCATACACATAGTAGAAGATGGTTTCTTTCGTGATCTTCCGGGCATTACCGAAACGGGTACGGACTTCTTTCAGTATCCAGTCGGTGATTCCGTCTCGACGGATGTAATCATCGCTTGATTCGGTATCGAATAAGGACAAGGTTTGCTGCTTGTTCTTGTTTTCTTCGTACCAGTAGAGAGGGAAGCATTGACTCTTTCCTATAAGTTCTAAATCTGGAAGCATATCTGTTATGATACAGCTAAAGTCTTTTGTTACGCCGACACCGCTAACGCAAATCACTAAATTCTTATATTTAGATGTTGGGAAAAGTTTAGGCAATTGATAAACACGCTCGTTCCAAAAACGAGAATAGCACCCATATTGCTTGAAATATGGTCTATATAAACAATTGCTATTTTCTCCTATTTTATCCAATGGAATAATTTCATTCTTTTTTGCAGCATTCAATACATTTGTAGTCCAACTAATCCTCGTAGAATCGTAAATTACATCTTGTATTTTTCCTAAAGCTAACAACTCACGTTGTTTATTATAAAAAGCCGTTGCTTGTTCCATATTGAAGTTCAAGCTGTCAAGAGATGAATTATAGCACCAACTATCTCTTTGAGTTTTTAAGCCACAAGAATAATATGGAACAAACACCGTCTGCTTATTCTTCTTATCTTCCTTATCACCCAAAAGTATCAATGAATCAAATATACCTCCTCGTTGGTTAATCCAATCCCCTTTCTCATTCGGAGCAACAATCTCCCATTGTAATTTACTAGAATCAACGGAACCAAACTCACTTATCTTTTTAAGCTTCTGCTCACGAGATAAATAATCACCAATATCATGATACAGAATCGTCGCTTTTCCTTTCTTTTCCGGGTTCTTTATTAAAAAGGTAATTGATATAGGCGTACGAGAACCTGAACCAAATATTTTACCGCCTTCTTTACGAGATAACTCACCACTCGTACGTTGGTTTCCCCTTAAATTAAACACATATACACTCGAATATTCATCCTCAAGACATTTCCTAAATCCTTCTTGAGCATTTCCATCAATCCAAGCCCCATTACTAATGAAAGCTACCACACCCCCATCCTTGCAATCCGCAATACGATCACTCGCCCAACGAAACGCCTTAATATAACTATCATAAAGAGAGTTCTTATTAGTCGCTTGAGCGGCTTTGGCATACGTCTCGGCAATCCGTTTATCCAAATGAGCATAACTCAAATTCTGCGCATTATCATTCGCCGATTTCTGTCCGACCGAGTACGGAGGATTACCCATTATAACCCGTACCGGAGCTTTCTTTTGCTTATCCACATTCGCCGCATTCTCGGGAAACCAAGTCTGATCCAAAACATTCTCCTCGTTCTCGGTTGTCTGGAAAGTGTCCGTTAAGCAAATGCCCTCGAACGGCAAATAAGTATCTCGCTTTACGAGACTATGAAAGACGCTCTCGATATTGACATCAGCGATATAATAAGCGAGCAAGACCAACTCATTGCAATGAATCTCATTCTTATATTTACGTTCCAGATCTTCCGGACGGATCAAACCGCTTTGTAACAAACGGGTAATGAAAGTACCCGTCCCCGTGAAAGGATCTAAGATATGTACATTCTCATCCGAAAGGCTGCAATCAAATTCCTTGCGCAAGATATCGTCAACGGAATGGATAATAAAATCCACGCATTCCACCGGTGTATAAACGATACCCAGCTTATCCACGGTCTTCGGGAAAGCACCCTTGAAGAACTTCTCATACAGATTTTTGATAAGCATCTGCTTTCCTTCCAGATTGTCAATATCGCCCACGTTCATGCGCACGTTCTCATAGAACTTATTCAATACCTCCGTATCCTTTTCCATGGCCTCGCTCTCCAGTAGCTCCAACATACGTTGCATACTACGGCTGACCGCATTATTCTTGACAAACTGATAGTCCTTAAACAAGGCATCGAATACCGGACGTGTAATCATATGCTGCGCCAGCATCTCCACCGCTTGTCCCTCGTCAATGGAAGGGTTCAAGTTCTTTTGCAAGCCATTCAAGAATTCAACGAAAGCCTCTTTGTGCAATCCCTCTTTCACGACACGGGCGATGCGCTCTATAAATTTCTGGGCGATCAAACCGATCTCCCTCGCCCAGTTCTCCCAATACAGGCGATCTCCGACCTTCTCGACCATCTTCGCGTAGATCCCATCTTGCAAAGAACCGAAACGAAGTTCCAACTGGCGAGCGATTTCCTCATTACTTAGCTCGGTCGCCCCCGTCTGTTGATCCTGCGGATCGGGCATCCAATCCTTCCCGTGCATCCGGCCCGAGCCTTGCGGTATCCCGGCGACAACCACCTTGGGAGGCTTCACCTTATTCAAATGTATCTTATTGACCGTAGCGTTAAACTCATCGTCGTGGGCACGCAAGGCATTCAAGATTTTCCAGACCACGGAAAAACGCTCGTTATCCTCCATCGCCTTCTCCGGCTCCACATCCGCCGGAACGACTACCGGGACAATGATATAACCATATTTCTTCTCATCCGTAGCCCCCTTGTGGAACGTACGCATCACACGCCCCACGCTCTGCACGACATCCACCTCGCTATTACGGGCGGCTACAAAAAGAACAGCGTCCAAAGCCGGCACATCCACCCCTTCGGACAAGCAACGCACGTTCGATAGAATACGGCACTCGTTCGGATTGCCGGTCTCCTCCTTCAGCCAAGCGATCTTCTCCTCCCGTGTAGCGGCATTCATCGCCCCGTCGATATGTTGAACCTCGATATCCACGACCTCTTCCCGTGCTTCCTCCGACAAGGATTCCTTATATTTTCTCACCATCGTAGGCATCACGGCGGCAAACCCCTTGGAAGAGATACCACTCCCCCGCTCACTCGGATTAATGGTCGAGCAAAACGCCACGGCCCGCCGCATTAATACCGGGTCCGCCTCCTTCGTACCCCCCTTATCTCCTTTTATGCGTTTGGACAAGCCATTGATGCAACCAATCAGCTTACTGGCGTCGTCCATCTTTATTTCCTTTTGTTGTTTATCCTTGACATCCTCTAGGATAGAATCCGGGATATCATCCTCGCTAATCGTCAGCACCAATACCTTATAGTCCGTCAGCAGTCCCTCACGCACGGCACGTCCGAATCCGATCCGGAAAAACTCCTCGCCATAATAGTCCGGGTTATTCATGCTCCACAACACTAAATCCTTGTCTTTAGCCGTCGCCTTGACATTGTCATTATAATAACGTGGAGTAGCCGTCATGTAAAGACGCTTTTTCCCCCGGATCAAGTCATTGTTATGTATTTTAGTAAAATGACTCTCATCACGACCTTTTTGCTTAAAACCGGTTGTCCGATGCGCCTCGTCGCAAACGATATAATCGAATATGCCATAAGACGGATCAGCCTCCAATAGCGCTCGCTGCGCCTCGGCCAAGACATCTATACTTTGATAGGTGGAGAATACGACAACTAGTCCGTCCGTATCCTTATAGCCTAATAATTGCCGTTTTATAGAGTTGATATTTGTTGTGGCGGGCAATGGGTTATCGATGATACTCGTCTCGTCATTATCGAAATCGTTCCTTTTGGAAGCCTTGGAATCCGAGCAAATACAAACAGCCTTCATCCTGTACTTCGTATCTGTCATCCAAGCATTCAGCGATTGTCCTAAAAGAGCGATACTGGGGACCATGAATAAAATCAATCCCTTGCCCCCGGTCTCTTGCTCTATGATCTCCAAGGAGGTGTACGTTTTTCCCGTTCCACAAGCCATGATTAGTTTTCCCCGGTCATGTACCCTGAAATATTCATGAGCCGCTTTCATCGCTTCCAACTGATGCTTGCGAGGCTGTTTACCTTCCCGTAAAGCCGCATTTCCCGTATCCCCTTTCAAGAGTTTATCCCAATCAACCGGAGAAGCCTCCAACTCATGCATATTGATACGAGTCACCGAAATGTCTTGACCTTTCAACGTCTCTTCCGCATTCGCTCCCCAGCGCAAGGTGGTAGAAACCCAGATCAGGTTACTGAAATACGTGGTCTTCAAGGTTAAATCATCTATAAACGCACGATGAGCGGTGGATATAAAGGTGTCTACGACCGCCTTGCTTATGACGGCCTTCTCGTCATAGCATTTACACTGGATGGCCCAATAATCACCCAAATCAGTTTTCGCCACCAAGTCTATACCTAGATCTTTCCCTCCGAAATCCTTTTTCCCCGGAAATTCCTCCCAAAGCCAAACCTCCTGTAGTTTATCCGCATAGCGGGGGTCCGTTTGGAACCATTT
The DNA here is from genome assembly GCF_023656845.1 of Parabacteroides sp. Y3-G-102. Classification (NCBI taxonomy): domain Bacteria; kingdom Pseudomonadati; phylum Bacteroidota; class Bacteroidia; order Bacteroidales; family Tannerellaceae; genus Parabacteroides; species Parabacteroides sp. Y3-G-102. The sequence goes on from NZ_JAMOKU010000001.1 coordinate 144,722, forward strand.
CTTTATCAGTTTCTCAAACTTCGCTCCTTTTTCTCTTTCGGTAAAAGATTCGGTACGGAATCTTTGAAGTACTTCTTTAAATGTCATTGTCTCGATCATCCGTTGTTTAGTCCTCAAAAGTACATAAAACTCCACTTATTTCAATAAATTGGACAGATTTTCATTGGAGACATAGTCAACCTTCAACAAGAAGAGGGTGTGTCACCATGAAGTGAACACGAGAAAACAGGTAGCTTATTGTATATTTTACTTGGCTGTTTTTTTACCCGGTCGTGTCTTTCCAAAAACACGTACGTAATTTTCAAGAAACACGTACATGTTTTTTCGAAAACATGTACGTGTTTTACTCAAATCTCTATCATAATTTATATCCATCTAATTATAAGCAAGTTACAAATTGTTTCAAACAAATGCTTTATTGTATTTTTTTAATCCGTTTACTCTGTAGGCTACTTCGATGGCACAATAGAGTAAACTATTCATCAATTTGCACCTAATTATCACAAAAGACTTCGTATATTTACATCTTCTATTAACGTTAGTTAATCACAAGATTCGATGCGAAAAAGCCCTCTTGCACTCCTATTATCGCTTATCTGCTTGATCTCGTCTCATAACGAGATACAAGGTCAAGGATATCCCCCCACAGATTCCTTACGGCAATTGGCTGCCACCTGTGAGGGTAAGGATAAGCATGATCTACTGATGCGTATAGCCATGTCCACCAACGATATCGCCGACTGGGACGCTACGCTCAACGACGCTATCGACCAGTGCGATACTCCGGCTATCTGTCAATCAAGATTGAATCGTATACAATGCCTCTTTAATTTCTACTCCGTGGATTCGGCTATCATCGAGGCGCAGGAAAGCCTTCCTTTTATATTGGATGCCAAGCAATACAGTTTCTACTTCTCCACCTATAATACTTATATATCCGGATTGTTCAAGCAAAGACGGTTCGACGAGGCCCGTGAGGAAGCCACAGCCATGTTCGAGACGGCGCAACAGGTTAAACAACCGGTAGGCATGACGATGGCCTTGCAGGTACAAGGCAGCATGTATTATAAACTCGGCTTGTACGACCAAGCCCTCACCTCGCTGGAAAAAGGGATCGCTATATGCCCCACTTACGAGAATGGCGAGAACCAAGTACTCTACATCTCGGCCGTTCTTTACGAATGGCTCTTCATGACCGCCCTGAAGGTAAACGACACGGAACGCATATCCCGTTACGCCAACAGCTATGCCGCCCTCGTCAACTGGAGGGACGAGCATGGGAAAGTGGATCCTACCGGACATTATCCTGTCACCTCCCGCTCTCTCCAAGCCTTCTCTTTCCTAAAGAAAGGGCAAATAAAAGAGGCGAGACGATTGTTGGATGAGGCAGTCCGGTTTATTCATCCCCAAATCCCGGCCAACGCCTATGAGCATTTTTACGAAGCTCGCCGAGAATTACGGGAAATGACAGGAGATTACCAAGGGGCTATCAAGGATATGGATATCCTGTTAGCTGCTCATGAGGGCGACCTATCTTTCTATATGGACGATTTGTTGAAGAAAGCGGAACTTCTGGCTCATTCCGGAGATCCCCGGTCCTGTATATCTCTCTATCATACGTATATACAGGCGAAAGACTCGGTAAACCGGTTGGATATCGCCTCTCGGATGGATCAACTACGGACTATTTACGAGGTAGACCGGCTCAACCAAGAGAGGCAATACGCAAGGAACTGGATGCTCGCCGCCTTTACCGGTTGCTTGCTCCTTGTCCTTTTGCTAGCGGGATATATTATCTATTCCCAACGCCTAAAAGCGAAGAACCAAGTACTCTACAGACGCATACAGGAACAGATCCGGCAGGAGAATAAGGCGGTGGAAACCATTAAGCAAATACCCGAGAACGATCTTTCCCGGGAATTACGTTTATTCATAAACTTGAACGAGTTATTGGAAAAAGAAAAGCTATACACCGATCCCACCTTGAACCGGGATGATCTGGCACAACGTTTGGGGACCAACCGTACCTACTTGATGGAAGCCGTACGTACTTACGGCGGGAATATGACCGTCCGCGAATATATTTATGATTTTCGCCTAAAGCATGCCGCCGAACTGCTCTCCTCTCCCTCCGCCCTCTCGATCGATCAAATCTGCTATGACTCCGGGTTCGCTTCCCGCTCGGTATTTTACCGCCTTTTCCGACAGAGCTATGGCCTGTCTCCTAACGAATATCGAAAACTTGCGGAGAAAGAAAAAGAAAATTAAAATACTATATTTCAAAAACTTGCGCCACACGGACAAATGTTTTGCGCCACACGGACAGCTTTTAGGATTACTATTCGCATATTGAAACGATATCTGTTAATCCTAAAAACAAGCTATATATGAAGACAAATTATTTTTTTCTCCTTTTCTTTCTTTTGATTCTGATGGGATGTTCGGATGACAAAAACATTCCGGATATCCCGGCCTCCACAGAGGACACCTATGAAGGAGTACACGATCTGATCAGTTTCACGAAAGAAACCGAAGATTTCACGTATGGAGACCTGACTTTCCACATCAAGACTCCCGACGGGAACATTATCCAACGGAAAGCCAAGCACCGGCGATTATCCGGGACTTCCCTATTCACTATGGAAAAAGGGCTGAAGGAGGGTAAATACCAGCTACTATATATGGAATATACCATCCAATCGGATTGCCCGGACATTGACGGGCGGAATGGGGAGTTCGGCATGGGGTGCTACATTACCGTCAGTGAGAATGGGATCTCCACCGAAACCAACCGTGACGAGCGAATCGGCCTGTATGGGAACGGTACGCCGGAAGATCCGTACCGGATAACCTCTGCCGATGATTTGGCGAAGATACAAGAAGCGATCCTCAACTTCCACAACAATGGTAACCTTGTTAATTCCTACACCTGCTTCGAACAACAAAATGACATTAGCATGGCCAACTATAATGACCAATGCGGCTGGGAGGGCAACTGGTACCAGATCGGATTATCAGCCAGTTATCCTTTCACGGGCTATTATGACGGCAACGGCTATACGATCCGGGATTTGAAAATGTTAGATAAAAACGCCGTGGGCGCTAGTTTGTTCGGCTTCGTAAATCAAGCCATCATCTCGAATCTCACCATCGAGAAAGCCACCATAACCGGCTATGGAGCGCTATCGGCTATCGTAGGAGCCGTTACCACCAAGGGGGGAAGCATCAATAAGACATTTATAAAAGGGTGCGTAGTAAAAAAATCCACCATCGAAAGCCGTAGCGATGGCGTAGTCACGGACGGCATGGCCATAGGCGGGATCGCCGGCATGGTAGACCCGAACGTAAATCTCTGGATAGATTCCTGCTCGGTAGAGGATTGCACTATAAACGGGGCGATTGCCGTAGGAGGAATCCTTGGCGGAGGAACAGTGTACTCAATGACACAAATCACGAACTCCCACAACCGGAATACCAAGGTAACCGCATCTTACAATTGTGCCGGAGGAATCGTTGGGTACGCCGATACGCTCTATGTATATTCATGTAGCAATAATGGCACTATCAAAGGTGCCGCATCCACAACCGCTCCTCCCGGAAACCTTCCTGCCAATTCTATATATAATGTAGGAACGGGCGGGATCGCCGGAGGAAGCGGATTGAGCACCATCATTTCCAGCCGAAACAGCGGGACGGTGCAAGGAAGCAGGGGCGTAGGGGGAATTATCGGAAGCACACTGGTAACTACCCAGCCGAAAACTTATTATAATAACACGTTTATCGGTTTTTGCTCGAACTCGGGGAATATAAACGGCGACAGTTATATAGGAGGATTATGCGGTGAGGCGCAACTTGGCGCTTATAAATCGTATAATGAGGGTATGATCGAGGCTAATTCATCCTTCGCTGGTGGAATTTTAGGATTCGCTCCCTTGGCCTCCATCACCAATACGGCGAATTTCAATAAAGTAATCGCCTCCTCTTATAGCGGAGGAATAGCCGGTTCCATCCTTGCCGGCTCGTTGGGTATTAACACGAATCTAGGGGAAGTAGCCTCCTACCATGAATATGCCGGTGGTATGATAGGAAGGGCAGGGAATACGCTTACCATGAACTATTGTTCCAATTTCGCGCCGATATCAGGCTCCTCATACCTCGGTGGTATGATCGGCGAGGTAGGCGACGCAAAGAAATGGACGATCATGGATGGCGTATCCTTGGGGTTTGCCACATTCGAGCTGGCGTCTACTCTTGTCGGATTTGTCCCTTTCGCTAAAATCGTGGGAGAAAGCGGAGAAATCCTTGTTAACTGCGCCCTTACAGTACTTAGCCTCGTCTTAAATGATATCGATATTTTATCAGAAGGTTTTAGCGTATTCGGGCTTATTTCACACGGTCATCCGGAGATTATAGAAACAGAGAGGCTGAAAGGTGTCATTACCCATGATATCGCCATGTTGGAATCAGACATGGACACGAAACTGGCCAATAAAATAGATAACCTATCGTTCGCAAGCATCAAACTGAGGAGCAAAGATATGACAAATAGGTTCATGTCTAATCGAAAGGCATTAACAGAATGGTTTGAAAGTGGGGCAAACCACCAGATTTATAGTGACGCGATGAATTATAAGAGAGGGTTGCTCTCCAAACAGATCCTTAAAAGCAAAAAAAACGAAGAAGTTCTACATACGGTTGTCAGTGGTGTTTGTTGCGCGGTCAATTCAGCCTTGCTTTTTGTTACAGTTATCACTTTCCCCGAAGGTGTTCCCGCTGTAGCCTTGATGGGAGGTGCGCTAGCGTTAGTCAGTTTCGGCAATTCGGTTTCGGCCACTCTTGATGATTTCGTGGAAAACTCCGTCGTTATCACACAATGCTTGAACGCCGGAGAGATTGGCCAATATAGCAGCGGAGGCTTGGTAGGCCAACTTCAGCAAAGCTGCCTTATCTCCGATTGTATAAATATGGGACGCTCAAATAAAAGAGCCAATGCCCTAATTGGAGTTGTCAATCCAAACGTAAGGGTAGGCAGGAACTTGAATGTCGGGGAGAATTGGTATCTTTTCGCACCTCCCGCATCCGTTTCTTATTTTGGGAATTACTGCATGCTGGGCACTGTAGAGCAACCGAATCCTGTGATTATGAACATATTCAGCTTACAAGACTTAAAGTCGGAAAAGACCTTTACTGGATGGGACTTTGATGTAAAATGGGAAATACCATCCAACGAAACAGGCAGCTTTCCGATCCCTAAGAAATCCGAGATGCAATTTGATAAACCTAATTTATAAATAAACGAACAAACATGAAAACATACACTAAAACAATATGGAATATATGCGCATGCATGCTTATCATCTTGCTCGGCGGATGCGCAGACGATGACATCATACGAAACGACTGCGGATCGACCTTGCAAGAGACAGAATCTCATCTAATAAGCACGTTCTCCTTGCCGGAAGGCAAAACTCCCATACAAGATACGAGAGAACAGATCTTTTTCCAGTTGAGATCGCTGAGCGATAACTCCATACAGCTCATGGAAGGTAAGATCCGGAAAAACGCGGGGATTCTTTCCTGTGAAATGTTTATCCCCAATAATCTGGTATTAGAAGATGGAGACTATATACTTTGGTTAAAATTCGATGAAGAAGGCAGCGTCTATCCACTAAGCTATCATCTGACATTCCGTGACAAGATGGTCAGTATGGTACGTGATACTAAATATATTTACGAGATGCTGAATGGCGAAGGTACGGAAGAAAATCCTTATCTGATTACTTCCACCAACGATTTCGCCTATCTCGTGTCTCAATTAGCCACGTACGACCGTAATTACGGATACGGGCAATTCTTCAAGCAAATAGCCGACATCAAAGCTCCTATCCCCAATTGCCTGTATCAAGGCAACGCTTATAAAAGCGCCCCGTTCGCGGGAAACTACGACGGCGATTCCCATAAGATACTAAACCTAACCTATCTCGGGACGAACGGCGGAGAGCAAAGCGACGCAATCGGGCTTTTCTCCATTTTACACGACGGGGCAGTGATCCGGAATCTTGATATAGAAGGAGCGGATATAGAGTATCCGGGGAATTGTTGCGGATTGCTTGCGGGAGTAGCTAACGGAAATATACGAATCGAGAATATAACCTTAAACGGGAATATCAAGTCCACGAAGGATAAGGTTGGCGGTTTAATAGGCTATATCGAGGGCAACGCCCAGTCGTTGGCGCAAATCAGTATCCGGAATGTGCGATTAGGCGTCTCATTCTCGGAATCCGGCAGCTCTTATATCGGAGCGTTGATCGGCTGGGCCGAGAACGCTTCCATTCAAGTGGAGGATATCAGTAGCGACGGGATTTTCAAAAACTTGAGAGGGAATAATCATGTGGCCGGTCTGATCGGGAAATTATATGGTCAAATCGATGCCAGAAAAATTAAGCTGCAACATACCACCTTAAACGATTTCCCGATATCCGGTAACCAGAACGTAGGCGGATTGATCGGTGAGGCATTCTTACAGGCGGCATCCAGTTTCAAAGACATAACCATCGACATGCCGATCAAAGGTAGCTCCTATGTCGGCGGGTTAATCGGTCAGATCCGGTCGGAAGCCCCTACCAGTATCCTCATCACCATCGAGAACTTCCAGTTGTCCAATCCGGCAAATCGGTCTCAAATCCAAGGGGGAAGTTATGTGGGTGGAATGATCGGATATTCCCACAAAACACACGCAAACGCATTTACGATAGAACTTAAAGGGGAATCCTTGTTTCATGCCTCGATAACCGGGCAGTCTGTTATAGGAGGTATTTTCGGTTCTTTAGATGATACCCAAATACAATTTACCCCGGCCTCACAATTGTATATGGATAATGAATCCCTTGAAGCTTCTTCAGGGATTTGTGGCACTTTAGCCGGAGCCTTATCTTACCAAGAACCGGGGAAAGAAATTCTTTTGAATCCGGAAATATTGGTGATTAATCCCAACATCAAAATAAAAGGAGGAAATAACGTAGGAGGAATCATCGGAACGTTATATAATGGGACGTTGACAGGAACCTATACCCCCGAATTCAGTGCCACGAACGTAATCGTGAGCAAGATTCCACGACCTATTTTCCCGGGTAACATAAATTCGGAAAAACCCTATCGCGAAAATGCTACTTCAGTTGGAGGAATTGTCGGATATGCCGATAAATCTACCCTCAGAAGACTCTTCACGCAACCTTCCATTTACGGCAGAAGTACAGTCGGAGGAATCATCGGATATGCGAGCGATACTCAAGTATCAGATTGCGGCGTGAAAACAGAAACATTTAATAATGGGAATAATAGCGCCATTATGGTAGGAGGAATTATCGGACAAGCATCGTGCTCATCCCACTGTGAGTTTTCCAATCTAGTAAATTACAGTAATATCTCCTCAGGATCCAATTATATCGGAGGCATTTTCGGGAGTATGGTAGCGGGAACTAGCGTAAAGATCAATAAAGTCGTGAATTTAGGTAAGATATCAGCCACAAATAACGTAGGCGGTATCATAGGGAAAACTTCAGGAAAAGACATAGAGGTTTATGACGCAGCTAATTTCGGCGTAATCCAAGGTATCGCAGGAGATAAAGAATGCGGAGTGGGCGGTATAGCCGGTGCCGCCGAGGATGCCATTACAATTTATAAATCCGTTAACCACGGAAATATCACCATAAACAGGAATGCCAAGTATTATGGAGCAGGAGGTATCTTGGGGTATGTGAAGCAAGGGGGAGCACATGTCCGTTACTGCTGTAACCGGGCAAATATAGACTATCCGAAAGATAAAGAAGACAGCCATGGCATTGGAGGTATCGTGGGTAGCATAGAAAAGGCTAACGATAACGACGACAGTTACGTACTGGATTGCTACAATATGGGAGAAATCAACGGACAGCAAAAAGCGACCAGCACGCTTGGTACCGACTACCGGGGAGGGATCGTAGGAAACCTCGGAAGCCACGGGAGATGTTACCGGGCCGTGAACGGGGGTTATGTCCGCTTTGGAAACGCAGGTGTCGGATACGGCAACAAGAAGAACCTGACACATATCTATATCTCGCCCGGTACAGGCAAAGACTTTGGGGCAACGTCTATCCCTCTACCAATCAGAGAAGATAAAAATATTTACCAAGGATTCGACTTCACGGGAGATCATGATCCAAACCGGCAACCGGTCTGGGTTCTGGGTGGCACATATAGCTCGGAGAATAAAATGCTACCCTACTTGCATTCAGGAAAATGTTATTTCCAGTTCGCAAAATATGCCCCATAGAGGATTGACAAACTATACAAGGTAGCAAGCATTCCCATAGCTATAACGTAAAGCTGGAAGATTGGGAAATTTCAAGGTCTCTCTGAGAAGTACCGAGAAAATATTATGGATGGCATGATAATTCTAGAAACAAATTTATATTATGAAGACAAATTATTTTTTCCTATACTTTTTCTTTATCATCCTTGCCGGATGTTCGGATGATAAAATAACACCGGAATTACCCCCAAATACAAACGATACGTATGAAGGGGTTCATGATCAAATCAAGTTTTCAAATGAAACCGAGGACTTCACGTATGGAGAACTAGCTTTCTATATCAAGGTACCAGACGGAAGTATTATCGAACGAAAGGCTAAGCACCAACGGATTTCTGGAATATCCCATTTCATCATGGAAAAGGGACTGAAAGAGGGTAAATACCAATTACTCTATATGGAATATACCGTGAAATCGGATTGTCCGGAAATCGACGGACTGAAACGCCAATTCGGATTATGTTGCCAGATAAACATAACCCCGGATGGTATCCGGATAGAAAGCACCTATAACTCCAATATGAAACTTTACGGAGCCGGTACCCCCGATGATCCTTATCTGATCGGATCAAATGATGACTTGAATAAGATCAGAACCGGAATATCCAACCGATATGTGTCCTCTTCCACTTGTTATTCCCAACAAAACAATATTGACATGACCGGCTATAACGACAAATGCGGCTGGGAGGGAAATTGGTACCAGATCGGGCAATCCGCGACTTATCCATTTACCGGATATTATTACGGGAACGGATACTCGATAAAGAACATGACCCTCAAAGATCCAAACAAGATTGCCGCCAGCTTGTTCGGATACGTAAACAAGGCTGTCATCATGGACCTGACAATCCAAAACGCAGACATCACCGGCTATTGTGCCGTATCCGCCATAGCTGGAGCGATCGTCACATCGGGAAGCGGACAAGATCCAACCTTTATCAAGGGATGCACGGTAAAATCATCGACCATCCAAAGTCAAGGGGACGGTATGGGAATCGGTGGAATTGTAGGTTCCGTAGATCCAAACACTAAATTATGGATCGATTCATGCAAAGTAGACGATAATACCGTACAAGGAGCTATAGCCGTAGGCGGTATTCTTGGCGGGGCCAACGTACTTTCGACAACACAAATCACCAACTCCAGTAACGAAAAAGGCAAGGTAGAGGCATATTACATGAACGCAGGAGGAATTGTCGGCTACGCTGATTCCTTATACGTCTATCTCTGCACGAACAAATCGCAGGTAAAAGGCGGCACACACTCACACAAACCTGATCGATTATCTGGTTTCATGGGTACCGGAGGTATCGTCGGCGGAAGCGGAATCAGCTCAATCATAACCTGCCGGAACGAGGGGAGCGTAAATGGCCAGAGAGGTGTTGGAGGGATCATAGGAAGTACTTTAGTCATTCTTAATCCGGCAACATATAATAATACATTTATAGGATATTGCTCTAATAAGGGCAGAGTCAACGGAAAAGAGAATGTAGGCGGACTATGCGGTGAAGCACAATTAGGAACTTACAAATCTTACAATGAAGGAAAGGTAACAGCAGATGGCTACTATGCCGGTGGCATAATCGGGGCTACCCCATTATCCAGTATCACCAACACGATCAATTTCGGAACTGTATCTGCCTCACGGTTCAGTGGCGGCATGAGCGGACAAATACAAAGCGGATCATTGGCGTTAAATGTGAATATGGGCAAGATCTCGGGGAGTACATATATCGGAGGGATGGCCGGTATCGCAGGAGGTTGCCTATCCATGAACTATTGCGCTAACTTAGCAGATGTAGAAGGAAATGGGTATATCGCCGGATTAATCGGAGAAGTCGGCGATTCAAGGGAATGGACAGAGGCCGAGAAACGCTCCGCCATATTCGCCACTATCGAGCTTGGCCTTTCGGTTTTTAATACCGTTGTCGGTATCGCTGATGCGGGAACGACAATCCTTAACAATCTAATCACGTCATACGACGCAGTAATGGAAAGTATCAGTGCCTATTCATTGGGAAAAGAAATGGCCGACCTTTTCCGTCCAATGCAACGAAAGGACTACACAACTTCGCTTAGTGGATTAGTCACCAAGGGGATGGAAAAACTGGAAACAGATATGGATAATATACTGCGAAATAAATTATCAGCTCTTCAGTTTAGCACACCCAATCTTCAATATGGGCGAATGATCGATCAATTCATGAACGAATACAGGAAAAAAGTGATTGCTTGGTATGAGACCGGCAAAAACCATGAGGATTTCCGTGACGCGATGAATTACAAAAGAAATCTTCGCTATAATCAAATACTGGATATCAAGAAAACAGAAAAGATCATCCATACCTTGGCAGACGGGGTATGTTTTATAGCCAGCACAGCCGCTTTTGTCGCCGGATTCGTTACCACAGGTGGTGTCAGCACGATAATCGCTGCGGCCGGTGTGGTCGTCAGTGTGGTCGGATACGCAAACTCCATAACAGCTATAGCGGACGATTTCCAAGAAAATGCTGTGGTAATCAGCCAATGTGTCAGCTTCGGAAACATTAGGGCGAAAACAGGCCCGTACGGCGATTACAACGGAGGACTCATCGGGCATCTTGATGAAGGTTGCCTGATATCGGATTGCCTAAACGGAAGCGATGGCAATAAAATAGGAGGAGCTACGGTAGGAAGTCCGGAAAAGCAAGCTGTCGTAAAAAAATGCCTGAATATCGGTAGCCAGTGGAAAAATTTCGCCTATACGGGTAATGCACTAAGCCGATTTGAAGATAACTATTGCCTAGAAAATACGATCGAAAATAGAAATATCCATGGCGCCACCGGCTTAACCCTGCCACAATTATCGACCACTTCCACATTCCAAAGCTGGGATTTCCAAAGACTTTGGAAGATTCCCTACACAGGACTGGGCTACTACCCCGGTTCCTTATCAATCTGAGATGCAATACAAAGAACCCCAATTATAAAAACAAGCAAATATGAAAACGATTAATAAGCCTATCTGGCACTTACTTCTATACCTGTTCATCTTATCGCTGGCCGGAAGTTGTTCTGATGACGATATGCGGAGAAACAGCATCGGTTCTTCCTTGAAAGAAAACGGCGACCATTCGGTCAGCTCCTTTACTTTGCCCCAAGAGAATAGTGAAATCATCAATAAGGACGGGATCATATACCTACAACTCACGTCATTGAGTGACAATAGCACTCTCGATTTCGAGGGAAACTTAAGATTCCTTTCGGGAAATCTCACTTGCGAAATCTATATCCCGAACAATCAAGAAATCGCCGACGGGGATTATATAATGTGGATACGGAGCGAAATGGAAGGAAATTTATACCCTCAAGGTTATCGCCTTACGTTCCAAGAGCAAATGGTAAGCGCTGTACTTGCCACTGTACATAAATATGACCAATTGCAAGGAAAAGGCACAGTAGATCATCCCTATTTGATCACGTCCACCGAGGACTTCGCATATATGGTACAGCAGCTCCTTATGTATGACAGTAGCCATGGTAAAAACCAATATTTTAAACAGGTAGCCGATATTTTAGCGCCTGTCACCGACTGTCTTTACCAAGGAAATGGTTATAAATGCGCCCCCTTTGCCGGCATATACGATGGAAACTCGAAACAAATACAGGGTATGGCGTTCACTGGAAGTTCCACGGAAGAATCAGTTGGCCTATTTTCCACGCTCCTTGACGGAGCCATCATCCGTAACCTTACCCTTATGGGTGCGAATATCCAAAGTCCAGGCTCCAAATGCGGTCTTCTTGCAGGAGTAGCACAAGGGGAGGTACGTATAGAGAACGTGGAGGTACGTGGTACGATTAATATGGGAAAAGATAAAATCGGAGGGCTGATTGGCTATGCGGAAAAAGCAGGCAACAAACAAGGCCACCTCACGATCAATGATACTAAATTCTATGTAACCTTCGTTGATAACGGATCTTATGTCGGAGGATTGGTTGGATGGGCCGAAAGCGTACAAATGGATATCAATAATATAACAACATCCTCTCCCTTCGGCATATTAACCGGAAAAGATAATACAGGAGGTTTAATCGGTAAATTGTATGGTACAATATCCGCCAATAACATTAAATTGACACACACCACCGATGATCCGAATATGAAAATCATCACAGGAAATAATCGTACCGGAGGATTGATAGGTGAATTCTATATGACCAATTCTTCCTCTTTAAATAATATCACGGTTAATCTGCCTATTGATGGACACGATGAAGTGGGAGGATTGATTGGGAAGTTGTATGTATCTTCAACGAGTTCTTTCACGCTAAGCATAGACACTTATAACAAATCTACGGGATCTCAAGGAGATCAACCTATTAAAGGAGAAAGTAAGATAGGAGGACTAATCGGTTTATCATCCGCAAAACAAGGTAATATCATTTTAAAATTAATCGGGGAATCCACAATCACATCCCCTATCACTTCTTCTGGCAAATATGCGGGGGGTGTTTTAGGCCAAGCGCAACAAACAAAGATAGAATTTAACAATTCCGCCAAAATAAATTTAAACATCGCAAACATAAAGGCCAATCAGTATGCGGGAGGTTTCGCCGGTTCATTGGAAAACGGTGGAACAATTAATGTAAATACACAAAAAGTACAATTAAGCCCTTTAATGTCTATTAGAGGAAACAGTGGATTAGGAGGTTTCTCCGGAATAATTGTATCAACGAATCTCAAAGGAGACTATAAGCCAAACTTCAGCGATACCGATGTGATAACCAATAAGGACAATACGCCATTCTTCGCAGGTAAAATCAATTCTGACGACAAGAGTTCTAGTGCCCAATACATAGGTGGTATAGCGGGAAGCGTAGATAATTCAAGTATAGAAGGCTTCTATGTCACTCCTTCTTTATGTGGCAATCGATACGTCGGTGGAATTGCCGGAAGCGTAAATAACACAACCGTCTACAACTGCGCAGCCAATTGTGGCGTATTTAACAACGGAAGTTATAGCGAAGCCTATTCGTTGGGTGGAATCATCGGATATTTATCCAACAACAAAGCGTGCAACTACGAGAATTTGGTGAATTATACATCCATTAATGATGTCGGAGATGGTATAGGAGGTATAATCGGACATGCAGACTGTTCCTCAAACATTACATTGAGAAAAGTCGTAAATCTCAAAAATTTAACCGCTAATTATAGAATAGGTGGTATTATTGGGTACATTTCGGGAACAAGCGTAGTTAAAATTTATCACTCTGCAAATTACGGAGATATCAGCGGTAAAAAAGGAAGATGGGATAAAAACGATGCCATAGGTGGTATCGTTGGCTACTCTTCGATGAATGTGCAGATCCATAACTCCGTAAATCACGGACATGTCACAGCAAGTAAAGACTATTGGGGCGCAGGTGGAATTTTAGGATACGCAAACTGTAGTATTCCATGGGTTAATTGTTGTTGTAACTGGGGAAATATAGATCTCTCCAGAGACTCTGAAAAAGAAAATGGCGGTATAGGTGGTCTTATCGGTAGCATCGAACATACGAAAGCAGGCAATTGGAACATAACAGATTGTTATAACCAAGGAACTGTCACAGGGCAAAAGCACTCAACATCCTGGGGAAGGAGAGATTACAGAGGAGGTATTGTCGGAAATATGGGAAAAGACGCAAATTGCCACTTCGTCATAAACGCCGCAAAAGTGGACTATGGGAATGCCCTTGCCGGGTATCTTACCGATAAAAACATGAAGTCGAGCTATTTAGTAAAGGATACGGGAAAAGATTTCGCAGCAACCGCAACCCTGCCAGATAGCCGTAAAGGAGACGAAAGCGAAAAGACTTTATATTCCGGATTCGATTTCCAAGGAACTTGGCAGATAGGAGGAACACACAACCAAATATGCGCACAACTCCCTTATTTGCAATCTTGTTATTTCCAATTCGCAAAATACAACCCATAAGATACGCCCCTTTTAACATCATCTATATATATCCAAATCGGGTGCAAACTATTCATCGGTTTGCGCCCGATTATCACAAAAGACTTCGTATATTTGCGAAGTTTATATCTCATATACATTACTTAATACACGAATACAAAATGAAAAAGTATCTTATTCTTGCCGCATCAGCCCTGCTCCTAGCCGCATGCAGCGAAAAACCGGGTTACGAGATCAACGGTACCGTAGCGAACACCGATCTAAACGGAAAATACGTTTACCTGTATGAATATGGCGTACAAGACGCCGCCCCAATGGATAGCGCATTGGTGCAAAACGGTACGTTCACGTTCAAAGGAACACAGGATGCCCCTGCCCTACGCAAACTCGCCTTCGCCGAGGATGTCGTGGAACCCAAACGTGCCGCTTCCGGCGAGAATGCCCCTTTCACAAGCATATTCGTATTGGAAAATGGTAAATTACAGGCTATTCTTGATGAGGCAGCTTCCGCCGTTTCTGGAACACCGGAGAATGACGGATTGAAAGCCCTGCAAGCACAAATGAAGACTTTGCGTGCGGATCTGGAGAAGCTTTCCGCCGACATGAAATCAGAGGATAAGGAAGTCGTAAGCGCCGCCGAGAAGAAATATGACGAGATCGACCAAAAGGTAACCGATGCCGTCAAGACTTACATATTGAATAATACGACCAAGCAATCCGCCGCCAAGTTATTATACGATTTCCGTTATAGCTTGGACGAGGCGGCCCAGAACGAGATTATCGCCAAGGCGGACTCCGCTTTCAAGGCCGCTCCGAACATCGATAAGCTCATGGCTCACCTAGATGTACTGAAAACCGTAGCCGTAGGCAAGAAGTTCGTGGACTTCGAGATGGCCGACCCGAACGGTAAGACGCACAAGCTATCCGAGTTCGTAGGCAATGGCAAGAACATCGTGTTGATCGACTTTTGGGCAAGCTGGTGTCCTCCTTGCCGCCGGGATATGCCCAATTTGGTAGCCGCTTACAAGAAATACAAGAACAAAGGTTTCGAGATCGTCGGTATCTCCTTGGATAGCAAGGCTGACGCATGGGCGAAAGGCGTAAAGGACCTAAATATCACATGGCCCCAACTCTCCGACTTGCAAGGCTGGAAAAACTCCGGTGCTCAACTATACGGGGTAAACAGCATCCCTCACACCGTATTGGTGGATAAGGACGGAACGATCATCGCCAAGAACCTACATGGCGAGGAGATCGACGCTAAACTTCAAGAAATATTGAAATAATAATAACAATAACACGATATGTCCGCCCAAATCACGTTAAACTGGACGAAGGACTCGACTTTCGAGACCTTGCTGGACGGCCATAAGGTTACGATCGACACAACAGCCGAGAACGGGGGTAATAATGAAGGCCCCCGTCCCAAGGCTTTAATGCTGGTCGCCTTGGCCGGATGCAGCGCAATGGACGTAATCTCCCTTTTCCTTAAAATGAGAGTACGTTTCGACAAAATCTCTATCGACGTAACCGCAGAGACTTCGGATACGATCCCGATGGTATATACCGCATTCCACGCTACATACCATATCGACGGGAACATCGGGGACGCCGCCAAAATAGAGAAAGCGATTCGCCTTTCACAGGAAAAATACTGTGGCGTAGGACTTATGATGAAAAAGATAGGCCCGATTACCTACGATATCTTACTGAACGGCGAACCGCTTAAACCACAAAAACATGAAGATTAGAAAACAGTTCTTACTTTTATTTATCTCTACCAGTCACTTGTTCGTATATGCGCAAAACACGGAACCTTCAATGTTTACGAAAGAGGCTAACGAACAAATGGTGAAATCACTCCCATTTGATAACAAACAAGATTTTGAAGACGCTACCCGTGGCTTTATCGCCACGATAGACGAACCTTCCATTATCGACGAGACAGGAAAAGAGGTGTATGGATTAACCGTCTGGGATTTCCTGCGTCAAGAGGCTCCGGCATCCGCCAACCCTAGTCTTTGGCGACAAGGGCAACTCAACCGCATACACGGCTTATTTGAGGTATTACCCGGTAAAATATACCAGATACGAGGATTCGACCTCGCGAATATGACGTTTATCCGTAGTGATAACGGTTGGATCGTCATAGATGTATTGCTCTCGAAAGAGACGGCCCTAGCAGGTTATAATCTTCTGAAGAAACATGTAGAAGATCTTCCGGTCAAGGCGGTTATCTATACGCATCCTCATGTGGACCATTTCGCGGGAATAGACGCCATATTGGAGAACGCCCCCAATAAGCCCGAAGCGATCGAGATCATTGGCCCCAAGGGTTTCTTTGAAGATGCCGTCAGCGAGAACCTGATGGCGGGTGTAGCCATGGGGCGAAGAGCGACCTATATGTATGGCCGCAGTCTACCTAAAAATGAGAAAGGAAATATAGGTACTGGTTTAGGACAAACTACCGCGGCAGGAACTACGGGCTTGGTCCCTCCTACCCGTGAGATATCCGAGGAGGGCGAGACTTTACGAATTGATGGTGTCGAGATCGTATTCATGTCCGTACCCGGCGCCGAGGCTCCCTCGGAAATCATGATGTACTTCCCTGAGATGAAAGCTTTCTGCGTAGCCGAGGAAATCAACCGTACCCTGCACAACCTGCTGACCTTACGAGGGGCGAAGGTCCGGAACGGCCAATTATGGAGCAAATATATCGACCGGGCGATCACGGAGTGCGGCGATCAGGTAGAGGTATCCTTCTCTACCCACCATTGGCCGACTTGGGACAATAAGAACATCGTCGCTTACTGGGAAAAGCAGCGGGATTTGTATCGCTACCTACACGATCAGACACTTCACCTCGCCAACCAAGGATATACGCCTCGAGAAATAGCGGAGATGATTAAATTACCAAGCTCTATCGCCAACGAGTTCGCCAACCGGGGATATTATGGAACCGTTAGCCATAACGTAAAAGCCCAATATCAAATGTATTTCGGCTGGTTCGACGGCATCCCCGCCCATCTGAACCCACTCCCGCCGGTAGAAGAAGGTAAAAAATACGTAGAGGCTATCGGAGGAGAGGACGAGGTAATGAAAAAGGCGCGAGAGGCATACAATCAAGGAGAATACCGTTGGACGGCTACTTTGCTGAACCATCTCGTTTTCGCTAATCCAAAGCATAAACCCGCCCGCCAATTACTTGCGGACACGTACGCTCAATTGGGCTACCAAGCGGAAAGCGGCCCGTGGCGTAATTTCTACCTGACCGGAGCTATGGAACTGACCGAAGGCATCGCTGGCAAAGGCAAGGCCAACTCAAACCGGGCACGTATGTCCCAGAACCTAAGTCCCGAAATGCTATTCGATTTGCTCGCTATCCAAATAAATGGAGAAAAAGCGGCCGATAAAGACTTAATAATAAATATTATCTTAACCGACACAAACGAACAGGCCACCTTGATCTTAAAGAACGGCGCTTTATCGAACCGCATCGGCCGGCTCCATCCGGCCCCTACCGTAACTTTGGAAGGAGACAAACAAGTCATCTACGCAAGCCTCATGCAGCCGGAGAGTATAGCGGCAAATCTGCAAAACCATAAGTTATCGGTAACCGGGAAACTTGAAAGCCTAAAAGAGCTATTCTCCACTTTTGAGGCTCCGGACGCTTATTTTAATATCATCGAGCCTTAAACCTTTCCCGCCTCTTGCATGGCTGGATTAAAAAATTTATCTTTGTGCGATCTTTAGAGAAAGCGATATTACTATAAAATTAGCATAAGGTTTTATTACACTTTAATATAATAAATTAGCGATTATGATTTATTCACATGAAGTTCAACACATGTGTGTTGTAAAGAAGGGAGCTAACCACCAGTGCGC
This sequence comes from Parabacteroides sp. Y3-G-102, assembly GCF_023656845.1. Taxonomy (NCBI): domain Bacteria; kingdom Pseudomonadati; phylum Bacteroidota; class Bacteroidia; order Bacteroidales; family Tannerellaceae; genus Parabacteroides; species Parabacteroides sp. Y3-G-102. The sequence goes on from NZ_JAMOKU010000001.1 coordinate 162,899, forward strand.
TCCGATTCCTGAAGAAGGAAAGTGGGTTAGAGCAACTCAGATCACTGATATCTCTGGTTTGACTCACGGTATCGGTTGGTGCGCACCGAAACAAGGTGGATGTAAGCTGACATTAAACGTTAAAGAAGGAATCATCCAAGAGGCTCTTGTAGAGACAATCGGTTGTTCCGGTATGACTCACTCAGCGGCTATGGCTTCTGAGATCCTTCCGGGTAAAACTCTTTTGGAAGCATTGAACACAGACCTTGTTTGTGACGCTATCAACACCGCTATGCGCGAGTTGTTCTTGCAGATCGTTTACGGTCGTACACAGTCCGCTTTCTCTGAGGACGGTCTGCCTATCGGCGCTGGCTTGGAAGACCTTGGTAAAGGTTTACGTAGCCAAGTGGGTACGATGTATGGTACATTAGCTAAGGGTACTCGTTACCTTGAGATGGCTGAGGGATATTGCACTCGCATGGCTTTGGACGCTGATGACGAAGTAATCGGTTATGAGTTCGTTCACCTAGGCAAATTCATGGATATGGTAAAGAAGGGTATGGACGCTAACGAGGCACTGGAAAAGGCGAAAGGCTCTTACGGTCGTTTCAAAGAAGCTGTAAAATATATCGATCCTCGTAATGAATAAGAAAACATTTACACGTGTCCTCATCGGGCTGAGCGTTATCACGGCTGTAGCTACGCTTATCACGTATTTCGTGATGAAGCCGGAGAAACCGTGGTTGGCGTTTTACGTGGCTTGTTGCGGCGGTGTATTGGTTTTCAACTTTCTGATATCTTTATTCCTAGTAAATAAGAATTTTAAAAAGTAAAAAAATAATATGGCTTTATTTGAAAGTTATGACCGTCGTATTGATCATATCAACGCGGTATTAAACGAATATGGTATCAACGGTATCGAAGACGCAAAGGCTATCTGCGATGCTAAGGGTATCGACCCTTATACAATGTGTAAGGAAACTCAACCGATCTGTTTCGAGAACGCTTGCTGGGCTTACGTAGTAGGTGCCGCTATCGCTATCAAGAAAGGTTGTACGAACGCTGCCGAGGCTGCCGAGGCTATCGGTATCGGTTTACAGGCATTCTGTATCGCTGGTTCTGTTGCGGATGACCGTAAGGTGGGTATCGGCCACGGTAACTTGGCCGCTCGTTTGCTTCGCGAGGAGACTAAGTGTTTCGCTTTCTTGGCTGGCCACGAGTCTTTCGCCGCAGCTGAGGGTGCTATCAAGATCGCCGAGATGGCAAACAAGGTTCGTAAAGAGCCTTTGCGTGTTATCTTGAACGGTTTAGGTAAGGATGCCGCTAAGATCATCTCTCGTATCAACGGTTTCACGTATGTACAGACTCAGTTCGACTACATGACAGGTGAGGTGAACGTTATCGAGGAGAAAGCTTATTCTAACGGTCTTCGTGCGAAAGTTAAGTGCTACGGCGCTGACGACGTTCGTGAGGGTGTGGCTATCATGCGTAAGGAAGGTGTTGACGTATCCATCACGGGTAACTCTACGAACCCGACTCGTTTCCAACATCCGGTAGCCGGTACTTATAAGAAAGAATGTATGGAGAACGGTCACCCGTATTTCTCTGTTGCTTCTGGTGGTGGTACGGGCCGTACTTTGCACCCGGACAACATGGCCGCTGGTCCTGCTTCTTATGGTATGACGGACACAATGGGCCGTATGCACGGTGACGCTCAGTTCGCTGGTTCTTCATCCGTTCCTGCTCACGTAGAAATGATGGGCTTCTTGGGTATGGGTAACAACCCGATGGTAGGTGCTACGGTTGCTGTAGCGGTTGCTATCGAGGAAGCTATGAAGAAGTAATCAACTAAACAATAAAATAATTGTTTATATATAGACTCCTGTAATCTTGATGGTTGCAGGAGTTTTTATTTTACTTATCAAAAGGAGGAAAAGGATGACACTAAACATAGACCAAGAGAGTTGCATCAAATGCGGGAAATGCGTACGGGTATGCCCTTCGGATATATTCACGCAAGAAAGAGCCGGAGAGACGATCGGGCTGGTACGTGTGGAAAGCTGCATCGTTTGCGGGCATTGCGTGGACGTATGTCCGACCGGTTCCGTGCTACACAGCGAATTCCCGCCGGAGAAAACGCATACGATCGATTACAGCCAGATGCCTACGCCGGAGCAGGTGATGTTGCTGATCAAGTCACGCCGTTCCAACCGGACATTGACCTCGAGGCCCGTCCCCAAGGAGATGCTGGACAAGATCGTGGAGGCCGCTCATTCTGCGCCGACGGCTACAAACTCCCAAAGCCTTTCGTTTACCGTCGTCACCGATCCGCGAAAGCTACGGCAGGTGAGCGATTATACGATAGGCGTGTTCGACTCCTTGGCGAAGCTATTATTGAATCCCGTCGTGAAATGTGTGGTCAAGCCGTTTATGAAGGATGTCTATAAATACGTACCGGTATTCAATCGGTTGAAAGAGGAACACAAGGCGGGTAAAGATCCGATTCTCCGGAAAGCCACCGCCCTGCTACTGATCCATACACCGAAGTCCAACCGATTCGGAAGTGAGGACGCTAACCTCGCTTATCAAAACGCCTCCTTGATGGCGCAATCGCTTGGGGTAAGCCAGATCTATATGGGCTTTGTGCTCACCGCCATCCGGCAGGAAGGAAAAGATACGCTCGCCAAGACGCTAGAGATCGACGGCAAGATACAAGCGATCATGGCGCTCGGCATACCGGCTTTCAAGTACCCGAAGTATACGGACCGGAAAGAGATCGTCAAGAACTATATCGAGTGAGACTTGATGGAGACAACCTTGTCGACCGGGGTATGCGATCCATTGGATTACGCATCGTAAGTCAATGGATTACGATACGTAAGTCATTGACTTATGGTTCGAATCTCATAGGTTTACCGGGCTAGGATCACTCCCGATCACCAGAACTTATTATGCTCCGGGCTGTATTCAAAACCAGCGTCTTTAAGCTTTGTAAGAAGGGATTTCTTGTTCACTTGCAAATCCTCGCATAAATCGTCGAGGGAAGAATAATTGTCACGAAGTTTCATATTGATGAAGCTGAATAACATCATCGGATCGTTTGGTAATGACATAATCTTACGAATAAAAATGTTATCTATGTTTTACAACACAAAGATAATGCTTTTTCGCCAGATGGAACCCAGACACGATCCTTATTATTTGAATATCGGTACGCAACAAAACAACCTACAAACTGGTTTTAAATAACGAGAACTTATAATTCAATTGAATGACATGAAAAAATATGTATTAGTAGTAGCGGTAGCCGCAGCTCTATTCAGCTGTAGCGGCAACCCAAAGGCAGACGCCACGCAAACAGACAAGAACAAGCAAGAAACCGCCCAAGTACCGGATATGCACAACGCAGAGACCTCCTTGGATTACTGGGGTGTTTACGAAGGGACATTACCGGCCGCCAGCTCGCCGGGTATTAAAACGACCTTGACATTGAACAAGGATAAGACCTTTACCCTCCGCTCCGAATATATTGACGAGAAAGACGGTATTTTTAATGATAAAGGAACTTACACGCTGGACGGTAACGTCTTGACAACGAAACAAGAAGGGGGAGACATCACGTATTATAAGGTAGAGGAAGGCCAACTGAAAATGCTGGACCAGCAGAAGCAACCCATCACGGGCGACTTAGCCAAGTTCTATATCCTTAAGCAAACAAAGAAATTCTAGGCTTTATCCCCATAAGTATATACTTTCAAGGGCAAAAGCATACCTTTTTGTACATGAAAGTATATACTCATTTGCCTAAACCCAAAACTATTCCTACCTTTGCGTTCCTATATAACTATATAATTACTCCAATGAGAATAGCCGCTTAATTTATCTCAAGATGTCGTTCTTTCCATCCGGAAAGCCCTCTATCCGTATAGGGCTGATTTCGTGACGACAGATTCGAGGCTATCGCGAAACCGATCATCATCGGTATTTCTTATCCATTTTAGTATCTCACATTTTAAATCAGTTCACACTATGAGTATCGTAGCGCAAAAAATCACGTATATACATCCGGACAACCAAGTCTTATTCAAGGGGATCGACTTAACGATCAACAAGGGGCAAAAGGTAGCCTTAGTCGGGAACAACGGATCGGGAAAATCTACCTTCCTCCGTATCTTGGCCGGAACCTTGCAAGCGCAGGAAGGGGAGATTATCTATCCGACCCCACCCTATTACGTACCCCAGCATTTCGGGCAATATGATAACCTGACGGTGGCTCAGGCCTTACGTATCGACGGGAAACTAGAAGCCTTGCGGGCGATTACCGAGGGCGACGCCTCCCTCTCTAATTTCAATACGCTGGCGGATGACTGGACGATCGAGGAACGGAGCCTCGCCGCCCTGCACGCTTGGGGTTTGGAGCATATCCTCCTCTCCCAACCGATGCGCACATTAAGCGGCGGCGAGAAAACCAAGGTTTTCCTCTCCGGAATCGAGATCCACCAACCCTCGATCCTGCTATTGGATGAGCCGACCAACCATCTGGATAGGCGCAGCCGGGAGAAGTTATACGATTTCATCACGTCTTGCCGTATCACCTTGTTGGTCGTCAGCCACGATCGTACCTTATTGAACCTATTAGCTTCCATAGCGGAATTATCCGTCGGGGGGATCACCCTTTACGGGGGTAATTATGATTTCTACAAGGAACAAAAAGAACAGGAACAGGCTTCCATGCAAGAGAAACTGGAAGCGAAGGAGAAAGAGCTTCGCAGGGTCAGGAAAACCGCCCGTGAGGTAGCCGAGCGAAAACAAAAGCATGAATCCCGGGGAGAGAAGCAAAGCGTCCGGAAAGGAATCCCCCGGATCATGATGGGCGGATTGAAGGAGAACGCCGAGAAAAGCGCCTCCAAACTAAAAGAGGTTCACGAGGACAAGATGGAGAACCTTGCCAACGAGCTAAAGCGAATGCGCTCCTCCCTACCCGACCTTCAAGGCATGAAACTGGATTTCAGCGCATCCGGCTTACACGAAGGCAAGATATTGGTTACCGCCAAGGAGATCAATTTCGGTTACGCCGAGGCCGGCGATCTATGGCCCTCCCCGATGAGCTTCCAGATCAAGAGTGGAGAACGGTGGCTGATACAAGGCGATAACGGTTCAGGCAAGACGACTTTGCTGAAGTTGATTACCGGCCAGTTACCGCCTCGTAGCGGTTCCTTGATCCGTGCGGATTTCTCCTCTATCTATATCGACCAAGAATACTCGATCGTCCGGAACGACCGGACGGTGTACGAGCAAGCGCAAGCCTTCAACGAGCGTCATTTCCAAGAGCACGAGATCAAGACATTGCTAAACCGTTTCCTCTTCCCGCACGACACGTGGGAGAAGAGCTGCGGGAAGCTGAGCGGAGGCGAGAAAATGAGATTGGCTTTCTGCTGCCTGATGATCAGTAACCAGACTCCGGACCTGTTTATCCTAGATGAGCCGACCAATAATCTCGACATCCAAAGCATCGAGATTATCACCTCCATGGTCCGTGCGTACAGGGGCACGATCTTGCTGATCTCGCACGACGCTTATTTTATCCGGGAATTGGGTATCCACCAAATAATAACTACCTTCGCGGATAGGTTAAAGACGAATTTATGAAGACGTTACTTGACGTGCATACCCATACGGTAGCCAGTGGGCATGCCTTTAGCACCCTGCAAGAAATGGCAGCGGCCGCCTCCGAGAAAGGATTGAAGTTACTAGGTATAACAGAGCATGCCCCCGGCATACCGGGGACGTGCTCCCCGATTTACTTCCGCAATCTGCACGTGGTTCCCCGCCGGATATACGGTGTCGAGTTATTGCTCGGGGCGGAATTGAACATCATCGACTATAAGGGCACGATCGATCTGGGCGAGGAGTACTTCCCGATGCTGGATATCCGGATAGCGGGTATCCACTCGCTTTGCTACAAACCGGGAACGGTCGAGCAGAACACGGAGGCGATGATCGGGGCGATCCGCAACCCGCATGTCCACATCATCAGTCACCCGGGAGACGGTACGGCCGAGGTGGATTTCGAGCCTATCGTATTAGCGTCCAAAGAGCATCACACGTTGCTGGAGATCAACAACAGCTCTCTCAACCCGGTCCGCAAGAAACTCACCGCCAGAGATAATAACCTCACGATCTTGCGCCTATGCAAGAAATACGAGGTTCCTGTGATTTTAGGTAGCGACGCGCATATATCTTTCGATATAGCCCGGTACGATCATATCTATGAGTTATTGCAAGAGACACGATTTCCGGAGGAATTGATATTGAACGACAAGGTAGAGGCGTTCAAGAAGTTCATAGGGAGATAAGCGGTGCCTTACATCCGGGCAGATACATTCCTGCAACCGCGCAGATACGTATCTGCAGCGGGGTAGATACGGACGTGCAGCCGTGCAGATACGTATCTGCAACCAGACAGATACGGACCTGCAACCGGGTAGATACGGACCTACAACCGGACAGATACGGACCTGCAACCGGGTAGATACGGACCTACAACCGGACAGATACGGACCTGCACCCGGGTAGATACGGACGTGCGTACCCGCCCGGGTGCATCTTTACTTACAATGTTCCTTTATTAATTTGTCCACGACAGGATCACCCAACTCCTTCGCCTTGTTGAAAGCCTCGCACGCTTCCGCCTTCTTACCCTGACGGACGTAGCAGATGCCTCGCAAACGATAGCAAGAGGCGAAATCCGGAGCGATCCGCAAGGCATTCTCTAAGCTCCTCAACGCCTGATCATAGTTTTCCATACGGATATATACGGACGCTTCCTCCGCCGGATAAGTCGGGTCGCCCGGATTCAAGCGGATCGCGGATTGGATATCGGCCAAGGCGCCGGGGAAATCGTTCATGCGGAACTTCGCTTGCTCGCGGTAATAGAAGAAGCGGTCGCCGACCTGTCCTTTCAAGAGATCGTAGTATAAATCATAATCGTCCACGGCCTCCTTGTATTGCATCAGTTTCAAGCGGAGATCCACCCGTTCCAAGATATAGGGAGCGGCCTCGTTCGTTGGCGGGTTGCCGCATTTGGCGATGGCGCTATCCAGCAAGGCGATGATATCCCCGAAGTTAGCGCCCCGGATATTCGCCTTCGCCTTCGCCGCCCAATACCAAGAGGTAGAAGATGCCATATCGCTATCGTTCACCTTCATATAATCATCGAACGCCTGCTCGAAATCTCCTTTATAAAAATGGATGTCCCCTTCCAATTGGCGATAGACCGGCAAGTCCTCCTCCCCGATCGCTTTTTGTATCGCCTCGGTAGCGGCATCGACGGTCCACTGCTCCTTATTCAAGGTCGTATCCGCGGCGGCCACGCCGTAGATCAGCTTGGCTCGGTTGAACCAGATATCCCCTTTCCGCTCGCTGAAGCGGGAAGCCGTGTTTATATCTTCCAACGCCTTATCCAGATAAGCCCCCTGCTCGGCCTCCGTAGGAGCCAGATCCGCACGGTGGTAAGCGTAATGATTGGCACGGTTCAAATACCCGTCGGGAGAATCCGGGAAAGTGGCGATAAAATCATTCAAGGTAGCCAGATACGTCTTCGGGTCTTGCGAGTTTGCCATCAAGTATAAGGAGACCTGCGCTTGGCTTGCGTCCGACGGCCACGCCTTCCGGATACCAATCCGGCTATAGGTGGAATTAAAAGCGTCCGCCGACTGAATCGTCAAGCTATTCGCGTATCCCGCCGAGACCGCGTAGGAATCTTCCTTCTTCCCCGACGCGTCTTCCTGCGCCAAGCCGAACACCTCGCCGTCCGCCGTCAATACAGGAGCGTTTACCTGCCCGCTCTCCAGCGCCATCGACAATTTATAATAGCTGAACGGCTCCTTCAACTTACTGACCTCCGAGACCGGTCCTTCCCCGAACTTCGTGATCTTACCGGTCGAGTAAGGCATCAGATAAGCGATAACTCCTTGCGAGATCGGCTCACGGGCGATCGGCAAGAACACAGCTTTCTTCGGAACCTCTACCTTGAACTTGATCACATCATATAATTCATCAGCCCCCAAGATGCGGCTTACCGGATATTCTTTTCCGTCGGCGTCGGTCACGGTCGCCCTCGCTGCGTCCTTAAACAAGGAATAGCCGGACAACGCCTCACCGGTCTCGGTAATGAAAAATCCCGTACCGGACGCTTTCTTCTGGTTATCTTTTCCATAAGTAGTGACGGTAACCACCGCCTTTCGTTGCTTATCCATCCATTTGGGCGCTTTCTTTTGCGCCGCCACCCAAAATACTTGGCAACAAATCGTAATCAACAGAACAATTCTTCTCATTTCGTTTTCATGTTATCAGAATATACGTCGCAAATGTAAATATTTATACCGGATAGGCGAACAAATTAGGGAATTAATCTATTATGAGTATATTCGCGGAAACACTTATAAAAAACCGCGAGATTATGAGACTAAAATCATGTATGCTTATGTGTAGTTTATTCATGGCGAGCTTAGCCTCCGCTAGTAACTTCGCCTCGGATTCTTTCAAGACCAAGAGCGGAAAAGAACTGACCATCACGTTCATCAAGCACGGCAGCCTGATGCTTACGTACGACAATCATTCGATACAGGTAGATCCTGTCTCCGAATACGCCGATTATACGACTTTCCCGAAAGCCGATATCATCTTGATCACCCACGAGCATGGCGATCATCTGGACCCGAAAGCGATACAAGCCGTCGAGAAAAGCGATACGGAAATCATCGCCAACGAGAACAGCCAAAAGAAGCTGGGAAAAGGGAAGGTCCTGAAAAACGGCGATACGGATACCTCCATCAGCTATATGAAGATAGAGGCCGTCCCCGCCTATAACACCACACCCGGCCGGGATAAATATCACCCCCGCCACCGGGATAATGGCTATATCCTCACGTTCGACGAACTAAGAGTCTATATAGCCGGCGATACGGAAGACATCCCGGAGATGAAAGACCTGAAAGACATCGATATCGCTTTCCTTCCCGTCAACCAGCCTTATACCATGACCGTCCCGCAAGCGGCGAAAGCGGCCAAGATGTTCTCGCCTAAAATCCTATACCCTTACCATTACGGGGATACGAGGATCGGCGAGTTGAAAGATGCCTTGAAAGGTAGCGGTATCGACGTGAGGATACGGGAGCTACAATGACGACAAGGCACGGCTCGCCTTCAAGATATTTCTCCGGTACACCCAGCAAGCCAAGAGGAAATAAACGACACATTGCACCCACAACGTCACGTACTCCACACCGACTTGCTCAATCGACGCTCCCATCGAGTTGAGCTGTACATAGGCCAGCGTAGCGGGAGCCGCCGGAACGATATAATGGGCCATTTGCCAATACCAAGGCATCAATTCCAAGGGATAAGAGACTCCGGAAAGGAAGATCAAGCCTACCGAGAAGAAGGCAATCATCAATAACGGAGCCTCCGAGTCCGTAAAGAAATAAGAGGCGGCCAGCCCAAAGAAGCTGGTAGCCAGCAAGAAAGGTATCAGCAAGATCAAGGTGTTCAGATAATTACCGATATCCGGCAGGCCAAACAATAGCGGTATCAAGCCCAACAAGAACAAAGCGAAAATCGTATACAATACGCAATACACAAAGGTCTTGCTGATTATCACCCTAGCGATCCGGCCAAAGGATAATCCCTCGGAGGCGAAACGAACGATGGTACCCGAATCCCGCTCTTCCCCGCTTATCATACCGATCACCATCAACAAGGTCTGGAACATAATGACGATCAATACCGCCGGGATCAAATAGGTTCCATATCCTTCCGTAAAATTATACAACGCCGTCCCGACCACTGATATGGGTTGCGCCGAAACGATCTTGGAAGCGTCTTGCTGGGGCAAGAACACCAACATCTCCGGACGATACCGATCGTTCAACGCCAACATGGCACCGCTGGAAGCCTCCTGCATCGCCATATAATATAGGAAAGCGCTTGTCGTCTGGTACATGATAAACAGGGACTCATTCCCTCGTGCCACCCGGGTCTCGAAATCAGAGGGAAGATACAAGATTCCTACGGCATCCCCCTCCTTCATCCACTCCTGCGCCTCAGCGTAATCCAAACCATCGGCGATTACCGAGACTTGCGGAGTAGCGTTCAGCAAACGGATGTACTCCCGGCTCAAGTCGGTCTTTGAGTCATCGACGACTACCACCGGGGCGTTACGCACCAGATCCGGGGCATACATATAATTATACAGCAGGCCATAGAGAAATATACCTCCTACCAAGACGAGCAAGATAGCGTAGCTCGTGGAGATCGTCTTAAACTCGTCCTTGACCAAGGAAGCGATATCCGCCAAGGTTCCTTTCATATTATCGGATGTTCTCATATTTATGACTTAAAATAGCGGTTTTCAAATGTGGCAACAGCACCAATGCCAATAACATAAACGCAAACAACGAACTTACGTTTACCCATGTATAAGGGAATCCGTAATCGCCATACAATAAGTTCTGGTTGATCTCCACGAAATGCCGTACCGGAAATAGGTACGAGGCGTAATGTACGGGAGCGTACATGGAATCGACCGGGAAAGTAACGCCGCATAAAGTAGCCCCCAGCGAACCGACCATCGACACCACGCTAATCACGATCGCTATAGCGGGAAACAACGAGAACAGGAATACCGCCAACGCTTGCGTAGCGACCACGAATAAGATCGCCGTCAAGTTCAATGGCCAGAAACCGCAAGCGAAAGGAATATGCATGACCCCGAACATGATATAGTTAGCGAAGACGCTCATGATACAAAAGATAATCGTATAAGGGAGCAGTTTGCCCACCACCGCCACGAACATGTTCATCCGTGCCGCCTCCAGCCACTCATCGCCTGTCCGGAACTTGATCTCGCTACCGATAGCGTACACCGTAACCAGCAAAATGATCACTTGGAAAAAGACAAAGAAAAAAGGATTGCTCAGATAAACGGAATAATCCAGATCCGGGTTGAACAGCGGGTGGCTACTGGATCGTACCGGTAATAGGAAGGTGGTTATCTGATTCTCCCCCAGCCCCATCGCCGTAGCTTGCACAACCACCGGGGCGAGGGAAAGCGTACGCAGCAGGGTCTCGAAGGCACCACGTACCTCACCGCCCACGCTCAACAAGGCATAGTGGTAATAATACGATAAAGTAGCGTCACGCCCCGCCGTGGCATCCGCCTCAAACTGACTGGGGATCACTAAATAACCGTAGATTTCTTTTGCTTGGGTAGCATGGCGAGCGGTCTCTTGGTCCGTATAATGCCGGGTTACCCGGAAAGTCGGTACCGCCTCTACCTGCCGGATGACCTCCCGAGACATGGAGGTGTTGTCTTGGTCCACTACCGCTATCGGTATGTTCTCCATCTGCCCGCTTCCGAAAATCGTAGACATGAAGAATATACAGAACAAAGGCAACACGATACACACCCCGAAATATAATCTCCGGGAAACCATGCGATCCAGTTCCCGACGTAAAACCATATAAAAAGGACTCTTCTTTAGCATAGCGACAATAAATTATTTAGTTGTAGAGACGGGGCGTGCCCCGTCTCCCACCGTCCGACAGTAACTTTAAATACTATTTCGAGGGGATGAGACGGAGCACGCTCCGTCTCTACAACTGGATAGTATCAAGGGAGTTGATAGAGTACGGACATACCGGGACGCAATCCCTCCACCTTCTCCACCGGTAAGGCATGTATCTCGAAGGTCCGCAAGTCATAGCTACCTGTCTGCTTGGTAGATTTCCAAGTAGCGAAACTGCCCAACGGACTGATATAATTGATCTTGAACTCAATATCCTTCTTATCGATCGCCGGTACATCGGCGACAAACGTTCCTCCCATCTTAAATAAAGGCAAACGATCCTCACGTACGTTCAATACCACATGCACGTCATCTAATACGACTAAGTTCATGATTGGCATCCCGGCCCCAACCAACTCTCCCCGTTTCGGGAAAATAGCTGAGATTTGTCCGGATTCCGGAGCCGTCAACCGAGCGTCCTGTAAGAGAGCCGCCACCTCCTCCACGGTTCCTTGCGCCGCCGTCACCAACGAGCGGGCGCTCTCCTTATCTTGTATCTGCGCCCCGTCTACCGCCATTTGATATTGGCTATAAGCGGCACGTTCGGCGGCCTCAGCCGCTTTATACATGGCCTCCACCTCATCTTTACGCTGTGAGGTTACCACGCTATCTTTATACAAGGCATTGACCCGATCATAGGTAATCTTCGCCAATTGTAAATCCGATTTGGATTTATTCCACAATTGTTGCAAGGAAGCGATGATTTGCTTTCGTGTACCCTCATCCACTTTCTGGTGCTGATACTTCGCTATGTTCTCCATGGCGTTCACCTGTTGATATTTAGCCAATGCCTCCGGACTATTGATGACTACCAAGGTATCGCCTTGGCGTACATTCTGTCCCTCTTTTACCAGAAAGGTATCGATACGCCCCGGTAACTTACCGGAGATACGTATTTCCGTTGCCTCGATCTGCCCTTGCAAGATCACCGGCTTCTTTTTCAACAAGATCATCCCGATCAACGAGACAACTATAACAATCGCCAAGACTGCGACGAAGGCCACACTCAAATATCTCTTAGTTTTATCCATAACTCCTAAATTTTCAATTTTCAATTCTCAATTTTCAATTCCCCAAAAGCTCCTCGGTCTTTCCCTCCATCTTGTATTGGTGGAACTGCTCCGGCGTACCGCAGACAGACAGCAGATTAATCAAGGCTACATCATACTGATAATAAGCCAAAAGAAAAGCGGTCTTCACCTTCGCCAGCATAACCTCAGCATCGACTACCTCCGTAGAAGTAGCCATTCCCTCTTGGAAAGATTTCTTCCGCACCCGGACCAGTTCCCGGCTCATCTCGATCGTCGTATCCAAAGCTTTTACATTGTCCAAGGCATTTTGTAGCTGGCTGTAGAATTTATCGATACCGACCTCCAGATCCGTAATCGCCTTCTCCTTACCCAAACGAAGCGACTGACTAGCGATCTTTGCCTGCCGGATGGTTTTCTCCCGGTTCAAGCCATCAAAAATATTCCACGTAAAACCAACTCCTACCATCGTACGAGGCAACAAATATTTATCCAGTCCATCAGCGTACAAAGTCTGTTTGCCGAATAAAGCGATATTCGGGACATAAGCGGACCGGCCGATCTTTAGTTGATTATCGGCTACAACCTGCTGCAATTTCAATTGATTGACTATATAATTATTCATCGGAACCAGATCCTTGAAGTATTGGGCCGGAGGAAGCGCCTCATTAATAAATAAAGGAGTCGTGGTACGTACGTCGCTCCCCTCCTCCATATTAATCAAGCTTTTAAACGCCTGTTGGGCGACCGCTAAATCCTTACGGGCCGATTCCAGTTCTCGTTTCGCCTCGTCCATACTCACCTGAGCGAACAGACGCTCGGCCCGATTGATCATCCCGTTTTGCTCTAATTTAAGGGCTTGGTCATAATGGGTTTTCAAAGAATTGTACACTTCTGTTTTTACGTCCACCACGCTTTGTCCCAAACGAAGCCCGAAATAAGCCTCGATCAATAAGGATTGTTGGTTAGCATCCACTTGGCTCCTATTCACCTCCGCTATAGAGACCATCGTCTTTCCGATCTTGTTCGCATAGATACGTTTTCCTCCCGTGAAAACAGGCCACGTCACCGTAGCGTCTATAGAAGTGATGTTTTGGGAGATCAGCGGAAGCGAGAAAGTACCTTGCCCGATCTTATCCAATACCGACATGATCAACTCATTATCCGGGATATAATTATGGACAAACTCCTTCGCCGGTTCCGTATATTTACTCAGCGACTGCCGTACCTCTATCGGATTCGACATATGTACGAAAGCACCCGCGGCGTTCACCGACGGATACCAAAAAGCGTTTAGCTTTTGATGCTCATTCCGAGCCCATTCCACTTCTTTCCCGGCTATTTTCAAGCTTTTATTTTCCTTATGAAGCAGGTCGAGAGATTGTTCCAAGCTTAAATCCACATCGTTCCCTTGGCTCCATGAAGCGCATGGAAGAAGATACAGCAAAAGAATACTGTAAGATACTATATTACTCACCATAAACTCATTTAGTAATTGACGTTCAGTTGGAGTAATAACAGCGAAAAAGGGAGGATTGTTTTTACTTCTTTTTCAAGTTGGGAAGGAACCAAGTAACCAGTCCTAAAAGAGGCATGAAGCCACATACGTTGTAGACAGCCTCTATTCCATAATGATCCGCCATATTTCCTAATACGGCCGAGGCTATACCCGCCACACCGAAAGCAAATCCAAAGAAAAGTCCCGAGATAAGACCTAATTTATAAGGAAGCAACTCTTGCGCATACAACAAAATAGCCGGGAACGCCGATGATAAGACCAAACCCACGCAAAAACTAAGCACGATCGTCCAAGCGAATCCCACATGCGGCATCAACAAGCTAAATGGGGCTGCCCCTAGAATCGATCCCCAAATCACATATTTCCGTCCTATCTTATCACCGATAGGACCACCCGCCAAGGTTCCCATGGCCGTAGCGATCAGGAAGACGAACAAACAGATCTGCGAAGTCTGTACACTCACCCCGAATTTATGGATCAAGTAAAAGGTATAGTAGCTATTCAAACTAGCCATATAGATATATTTAGAGAAAATCAAGGTCAGCAATATCGAGATCGAAAAGACTGTTTTTCCCAAAGAAAGAGGCATCTCCACATGCGTCTCACCCGACTTCTTCTGCCATTTCACCCGACTCAAATACGCCTTATACCAACGGCAGATAGGAATCATCACCAAAATAGCGACGAATGCCAGTATAGAAAACAAAGCGATATGAGTCCGTCCATAAGGCGCCACCAATAAAGCAACCAGTAGCGGACCTAACGATCCGCCCAAATTACCACCCACTTGAAAAAGCGATTGTGCCAATCCCCTACGCCCTCCCGACGCTAGCGAGGTAATCCGGGACGCTTCCGGATGCAAAACCGAAGACCCGATACCTATCAAGAATACGGAGATCAAGACCCAATGGAGCGTAGAGGAAAAAGCGAGATTCAACAAGCCGACCAACGTAAAACTCATACCAATAGGTAACGACCAAGCCACGGGACGCTTATCAAAAACCAAACCGGTTATAGGCTGGAAAACAGAAGCGGATAATTGATAAACAAGCGTAATCAACCCGATTTGGGCGAAGCTCAACGCTAAATCATCCTTGAAAAGTGGATAAACCGCCGAGATAACGGATTGCAACGAATCATTCAAACAATGCGTAACGCTTAACGCCACCAATACCCGGAATGCTGTTTTATTTACCGGCTGCTGTTTAGGAACCTGCTCCATGACTGTCCATATTTCTATTTAACCTCATGCTCATTAACATTTTAAAAACCACACAAAAAGTTAGCTAATTTCTAGAAAAACAAACCCTAAGAGCCTATTTTAACCATAGTTAATACAACTATTCTTTCGGTTCTTTTCATTTCTTTATGTTAATCGGCTTAATCTTAATACCTATGAGCCTTGTTTTCTCAGTGATACTTCAGAGCTGTATCCCGGAATGAGCATATATCTTATAACTCACTCCCAAAACAAACGCCAAAATCCCTTATCTGCCATCATTCCGACCCGAAGTTAAAGATCGAGATCATAAACGGGAACAGCCTCTGAAGTTTTTTATATTTATTCCTCTTCTTCTCCCTCGTTCGCCGAATGTAAGATAAAAGTAGTAGCGCCAATCGTTACGATCGAACCTTCCCCGATACGTACTTGTTCTTTTTTACCGACCAATACATTTTTCACAAAAGTCCCGGTCAAGCTAGGAAAGTCACGCACCATATAAACGAACTTGCCATTAGTGTCTTTCTTTACATTAATCACACAATGCTTACGCCCCATACTTGGATCGCTCGTGATAATAGGGACATCTACACCTTCCGTATCCTTATTACGGCGACCAATCACATTATCTCCCATCACTAATGGTAGATCTTGCTTAAAAGCAAAACCATTCTCGATAATGGTAATATAACCACAAGAGAAATCCGGTTCCTTCACCTCTTTTTCCTCACCGGTAGCCGTCTTCACCACCTTTCGGCCCAATTTAATCTTAAATTGCGCTCCACACTGCGGACAGACGAAGGCTAATACCTTCCCTTCCGGATATTTGGTCTCATCAAAAGACAACTGATTATCACATTTTGGACAGAATACTCTTTTCATACACTTAAATACAGGATCTAGTATTACAAACGGAGCGCAAATTTACGAAAAAACCTTCAGCTACACTCCTAAAATCTCATGGTTATGATTTTTTGAAACAAAAAAGGCCATCCGTCACGGACAGCCAATCTCAATTGTTAACCTTAAATCTAATACCATGAAAAACACAGTGCAAATATAGAGGTTTTATGTTATGTAGCATAATATTTTATTTGCAAATCTCATTTACTTAACCAGATTTAACAAAACTATGCTTTAAAACATATCCGTAAACAATATATATCCCCTTAGAACTTAGGTTCATTCTCTTTAATCTCCTTCAAAGGCAAGGTAAACCAAAAAGTGGAACCTACTCCCAATGTAGATTCTACCCCGATTCGTCCCCCTAGTTTCTCGATAATATTTTTGCAAATCGCCAATCCTAATCCGGTACCTTGTTTGCAAGCGTTCAACTTAACAAAGCGATCGAATATAGTTCTACAATCTTCCTCCGAGATTCCCATTCCCGTATCCGAGACCGAAACTCGTATTTCATCTTTCGATACCTTATAGGCTAATTTGATCTCACCTTCCGAAGTAAACTTAATCGCATTTGTCAAGAAATTAGAAATAACCTGCACGACTCGTTTCGGATCTGAGAAAACAGTCACGGGTTGTGAGCCCCGATCGAAAACAAATCGAACGTTTTTCGGAATCTTCAAGGCATGTACCGCATAGGTTTCCTCACAGATCTCCTTAAAATCGAAATTTCTCTTCGTAATGTCAAAGGTTCCCGCCTCAATCTTTGAGAAATCAAGGATATCCTCAATCAATTGCAGAAGCAATTCACTATTCTTGTCAATGATATCCACATAAAACTCTCGTTCCTCCTCCTCTATCTCCTTGGTCTCTGCCAGTATATTCGCGAAACCAACAATAGCATTTAAAGGCGTGCGGATCTCATGACTCATATTCGCCAAGAACATAGACTTAAGCCGATTCGCCTCTTTAGCCTTAACTAACTCATATTCTTTCCGTTGACGCTCTCGTTCCGCCCAGCGCAATTTATCTTGCATGGCGATCTCATCCGTTATGTCCATCAAGTAATAAAGGATTTTCGCAGGTCTTCCCGCCTCATCATATTTATAAGGGTACGCATACGCTCTCACCCAAACATATTGCCCCTCAAAAAGCTGTCGGTATTGAATACTATATTCACCGATCTCACCCATAACAATCTTTTCAAAGCCTTGTACAAGTACCCTTTCCCGATCTTCCGGATGTACGATCTCACAAAAATCTTTTTTCGTTGTCAAGTTACTTGCTCTCAATCTGGATTTATTACCTAAAACACGTAAATCCAGATCGATATGCATCTTATCGGTTTTAACATCATATTCCCACAGCAAGGAATCACTGCAACGCATAACCGTTTTCAACTTCGTGAACAGTTCCTCTACTTTCTCCGACTTTTGATATTCTTCCGTCTCATCCGTAAACATTAGTACATATCCACAGATCTCTCCAGCCTCTCCTTTCAACGGCACACATTTAATAGACAGACGTAAATTTGTACCTTCCTTTTTTGGGTCTATGTTATAGTACTCATTCGTTTGTATATTATCAAATTCATAATTACAATCGAACACAACCATTTCTCCCTGTTTCAGACGAGCGATCTTGTCCTCTGGAAAATTAGGATTCTCGAAAAGATTTATTCCCATAATATCCTTCCGGCTTATAGCGAACAAATTCTCGTCCGTCCTATTGAGATCCACTAGCTGCCCCCTCTCGTCATAAACTTCAATTCCAACAGGTAATTTCTGGAATAGGGCATTAAAGCTCATTTCCTCTAGCATTTTATTACATTGTCCCATCGTCATATTAAATTATAACCACTAATTCCCAACTTTAAATCAATCAAGCAATCTCCTCTATTATTTATACAACAAATGAACTATAATAACGATTGCAGCAGAAGTTTAAAGTTATAGAAATAATATGAAAATCAAACATAATTATGTTGAAAATATATGTTTTCGATATTGAGAAAGAGTCATTCCCGTCCGTTGACGAAAAAAGCGATTCAATGTCGATTGAGACGGAAAATTAGTCAATATAGCGATCTCCTGTATATTTAATCGAGAGTCACGTAGCAACGACTTTACCTCTAACACTATATAGATAGATAAAAACTCCTTGGCTGAAATGCCACACCTTTCATTCATGATCGCACTTAAATAAGTTGTCGTTATATTCAATTTATCCGCATAAAATCCGACATTCTTGTGATTCTTGAAATTCTCTGCCACGAGACTACAGAAATCATAGATCAATTGCTCTTTTCTCAAACTAGTCCTGAAAGGGATTTTCTTACGCACTTTCACATAATAGTCGTAAACATCCATGTAAAAAATCCCCAAGTAACATATAATCCGCTCCCTCAGAAGCCCATTACCCCGATACCGCTCAAGCTCATTCTCTATCAATTTGCAAAATGATTGAAAACGCTCAATACCATTATTATCCTCTATATTATAGTAAAAATGATCCTTCACGAAAAAATGAAATCCCGGATCAAAATGACGTAAGGAACTTAATACATCCCCATGTAGTACATGTGGTATGATGATAAACTTCGCCGAGAAGTCCTCACTCACGTTCCGCATTGAGCATAACTGTCTCGGAAATAAGAAAATCAATTCATTCTTATTCCATACATGCTTATTATCAAGCAAATGAATGATCGCACTACCTCTATTACATACTGCTATTATCCCGTAATCCAAAAAAGAAGGTTCTGAAGTCAATGGACTATCTTCAATCTGTTCCGTAATAATAAAGTCTTTTTCTAATCCGCCTAAAAAACGATCACATGTATTATACCTATTCTCTTGCATATACTCTTATAAATTAAGGGAATACGAAATCTTACCTCCAACAACAATCAACAGAATAATATTATATTTTGTTCTGTCCGTTAAGGTCCCAAGTATATTCGTTTGATATTTTTCTTTCCTTACCCCCTCTTCTATTAGCCATCAAACCTTATATATCAATTGGTGCTAACAGCTAACCAAGGAAATCATAAAAAAACACAAGACAAAATTATATAATAAAAAATTGACTATTAAATGCATAACTAAACTAAAAGCGTACAAAAACACATCAATTGTATACAAAATCGAAACAGACAAAGAATAACCGAAAAAGATCATAAAAATACAGTTAGCTTCATTGACAAAGTAAGTTAACTGAAATACCAAAGCAAGTTAACTTACTTTGCCGATGAAATTAGCTTACTTTGAAAGTATGGATGTTACCCTCGGAAAGGGGCGCTTAAGCAGTGTTCTCAAAAATTCGTGTATTCATGCCTCTATACAAAAAAAGGCTATCCGTCACGGACAGCCAATCTCAATTGTTAACCTTAAATCTAATACCATGAAAAACACAGTACAAATATAGGTGGTTTTATGTTATGTAGCATACTGAATTATTTGCAAAATTCATTCGCTTAACTCGATTTAACGAAATCATGCCCTAAAACATAGTTATTAACAAGAAAACTATTCGTTCAGATCTAATAGCTTCCCAAGAAATCGTCGAGGGAACGAGTATCATCATCTGGCATCAATTCTTTTTTCAAACGAAATTTGCGTTTATAGATAGCATCCTTCGTCACATTCAAGACTGACATCAGCTCCGCCGAAGTTAGCCGCAATTTGATCAAGCAACAAAAACGAATGGCATCCTCCGTCAAATCCGGATAAGCGACACGTAAACGACTTATAAAATCATCATAAAGAGTATTTACGATCTCGATCAAGTTTCTCCAATCTGAATCCGGCAATATCGTTTCCGATTTAGAAAGTATCTTCAGCTTCTTGAACGTATCCAACTGTTCCAGCAAACACTTCGCCAAACGCTCCTTTTCCTTGATCAAGGATTCCACGTCACGATGCGCTTTCCACTGAGCCGCATGCTGGTATTCCTTCAAACATTTCTCCTTCGCTTCCAATTGCTCCTTGATGTGCGACATCTCACGACTATAACGTTGTATCAAGATTTCATTTTTATCCACAAGACTCGCTATTTCTCTCAGTTCTTTCTCCTTTTTTGTCTTATAAAGGTGATAACGCAAAAAAGATAACAGAAGCAGGGTAAAAGCGACGATGATTAAAATGATCAGATAATAAATATCTACATAGAAATGCTCCGGCTCCTTTAGAACCGAGCTTATGGCAGTAGATGTGTGCAGCGCAAACTTCATATAAATAGTATTTATTATCTTAATACTTCTTTCTTAGAATTCCCTCTCTCCAAATCGCTTCCAAAAAGCCTGTCCCATATCCGATCAATTGGACAAAAGCCGCTATGATAGATAACAACGCAACGATTCCGTTCTTATTTCTCACTAAAGCGTCAAAAAAGATCAGCGAAATATAAAATAACAATAGCCCCCATACCTTTGGAACGAAAAAAGCGGAAATACATACCCCCAGCAGACCTACCACAAATAAGGCCGGCAGGCAATGTACCCATTTCAATGATTCCGGGTACTTCTGGTACAAGATAATCCTAGCGTACCCCGAATGCCATACTTGCCGGAAAAACTGGACGAAATTTGTTCTTCGCTTATGATAGACCCAAGCGCCCGGAAAATAACGGCATTTATAGCCTGCCGCAAAAATCCGGATACTAAAATCTATATCCTCTCCATAACGCATATCAGAGAAACCACCCAAGGCTTCATACACCTCTTTCCGCATTCCCATATTAAAACTCCGGGGATAGAATGCATCTAAATGCCTCCGGCTTCCTCGGATCCCTCCTGTCGTAAAAAAAGAAGTCATCGAGTAATTGACCGCTTTCTGTATAGCGGAAAAAGAAGAATGCGCCCTGTCAGCACCACCAAAGGCATCCACCTTATAACGCATTAAGGACTCGTGTACTTGTTCCAGATAGCTGGCCGGAACGATACAATCCGAATCCAAGACAATCACGATCTCTCCTTCCGCATAACGTACCCCTTGATTGCGAGCCAAGCCTGGACCTGAATTCTCTATATAGAAATAGCGAATCCTCAAGCGGTTATTATAGGCATTGACTATGGGCTCACAAGGTATAGAAGAACCGTCGTCCACTACGATAACCTCAAAATGTACATATGTCTGCCGGGTAAGGCTGTTTAATAAATCGTCTATCTCCTCCGGACGATTGTAGACAGGAATAATAATTGAAAATACTTCCATTAAGCTAGATTTAATCTGCCGACAAAAGTAAAGAGTTAAAAAGCGTGTGTCAAAAAAGGGCACTGGACAAATAGAGGACATAGCTGGACATCGAATACCCCCTATTTTTTACCCCATAATAGAAAAACTGGACAAAATCCATAAGATACGCTCAGTTTATCCATACGGAAAAGTCTATTTATCAACAGCTTACAAAATACAATACTATCCGCTACTATTTGGACAAAGACTGGACGCACACAATATTATTTCATTCGCACATCTGCCCCCCACATTAATTTTTCCCGAAGCGTCTGATAAAAAGTATGGTTATAGCGCTTGATGACTTTCGTCGTATAATCGGCCTTGCTCATCTTTAATTCGATACCTGCCGGGAATATTTCCGAACGTCCATCCAAAGAGATCAGAAAATATTTATTCCGGCTCTCTACCCGAAGCGTTATTATATCTGAATCCGGAATCACCAACGGACGCACGTTCAAGGAATGCGGAGCGACCGGACTCAAGACAATGCTATTACTTTGCGGGACGATAATCGGCCCATTTACGCTCATCGAATAGGCCGTGGAACCGGTAGGTGTAGCCACTACCAAACCATCCGCCTGATAAGAAGTCAGATATTCCCCATTCAAGAATGTATGAATCGTAATCATCGAGGAACTATCACGCTTCAGCACGGCGATCTCATTCAAGGCGTAATTATATCCGCGAAACGCACGGTCTTCCGTATATAAACGCAAGAGGGTTCGTTCCTCTACCTTATAGTAATTCTTAAAAATCTCATCCAGCGTATCCTCAACCTCATTACTGCTGACATCCGCAAGGAAGCCTAGCCGTCCGGTATTAATACCTAAAATAGGAATATCCTGTTTATTTACCCGGGCCGCCGTACGAAGGAACGTACCATCTCCTCCCACGCTAAGCGCTATATCCAGATCAAACTCATCACCCACTAATAGCCCGCTCACCACTGGCTCAAAACCAAAAGCATCGGTAAGGAATGTATAAAAAGGGCTGTCCACATAAATATCAGCCTCTTGTTCACGAAGCTTCTCAAACAAGCGTTTAATCAGATTCTGTCTCTCGATCTGATATTCACTTCCAAATATTCCAACTTTCATTCTACGCTCCTTACTTTACATATTCATATAATGTAATAACTCATTCATCCGCTGCTGCAACATATCATCCACCATCCCCTTCTCCATAAAATGATAAAGCACCGTATAATTGAAACGCTCGAAACTACGGATCACGGGAGAGGCATCTTCCAAATCAATCTTAAGGGTTATAAGCAGACGGCCCGTATCTTTATCTTGATGGGATAACAAATTAAGGACATGGGCATTATTCGCCTCTACCAAACGGGCGATATCCGTTAATGAATAATCCTGTGGCATCATTTCCAATACGATCACGCTTCCAGCCGCCTCCGCATTACATAGCTCGGATAAAGCATCTACCAAACGATCCCGGGTAATCGCCCCCAAATAAGTTCCGTCCACGGAAACCACAGGCAACAGGCTCAATCCATATCGGGTTATCATTGCCAACGCTTCATGTAAATGTCCATTTTCCGAAATCGCCGGAGCGAATAAAACCGGCTCACCGATCGTAGCCGAAGGATCCGGCAGCGCCAATAAGTCTTTTTCCGACACTAAACACTGGTATGCGTTATCACTCAATAACGGAAGATGCTTGAGTTTAAAATCCTCCATTAACGCCAACGCATATTCCGCTGTGTCAAAACTTTTTAACACCGGAATTTCCTTTGTTATGAAATCTTTCACCAACATTATTCTGTTAATTCCCTAAATCCTGCTAAATTTGCCGATACTTTTGTGCAAATGTAATGAAAGAAAAAAGATATACGATATACAATGACAAATTTAAGTGTAAACATTAACAAGGTTGCTACTATTCGTAACGCGAGAGGTGGCAATATGCCAAACGTGCTGAAAGTAGCGCAAGACTGTGAATTATTCGGGGCACAAGGAATTACGGTTCATCCCCGTCCGGATGAACGACACATACGCTATAGCGATGTTTATGGACTAAAACCTCTTATCCGGACAGAATTTAACATAGAAGGTTATCCTTGTGATAAATTCATCGACTTGGTATTGAAGGTAAAACCGACCCAAGTCACACTGGTTCCGGACGCTCCGGATGCCATCACGTCGAACTCAGGTTGGAACGTAAAGGACAATTTCGATTACTTAAGCGAATTGGTAGACACCTTTACCTCACAAGGAATCCGTACATCCATCTTCGTCGGAACAGACTTGGCGAATATCGAACTAGCGGCGAAAACAGGTACAGACCGTATTGAGCTATATACGGAACCTTATGCGACCTTTTATCCGGAAGATCGTGACAAAGCGATCGCTCCTTTTGTAGAGGCCGCTCAATTAGCTAAAAACTTAGGATTAGGCGTAAATGCCGGACACGACTTGAGCTTAGAAAATCTGGCTTTCTTCAACAAGAATATCCCTTGGCTGGAGGAGGTTTCTATCGGCCATGCCTTGATTTGTGATGCGCTCTATTATGGTTTGCAAGAGACGATCGCTTTATACAAGGCATGCTTGAATAATTGAGAATGGAGAAGAATTGAATATTGAAAATTATAACCTATAATTCAAAACGATGAGTATTTTACTTTCACTACAGGCCGTAGGCTCTCAAACGGCAGATCAAATGCCGGATTTAACGGCTGTAACCCTTCCTACGGAAGCGGAAATCAATGTGATAGACCTTGCCTTTAAGGGAGGTTGGATTATGGTGGTATTGTTACTGCTCTCTCTGATGGCTATTTATATTTTTGTTCAACGTCTGATCATCATTCGCCGTGCGGGAAAAGAAGACGAGACGTTCATGAATCGTATCAAAGACTATATTCACGAGGGAAAAGTGGACTCGGCTCTCAATTTATGCAGGAGCACCAACACGCCTTCCGCCCGTATGATCGAGAAAGGTATTACCCGTTTGGGCCGTCCGATGAACGATGTACTCGTAGCGATCGAGAATGTCGGAAATTTGGAGATCGCTAAACTGGAAAAAGGTTTCCCCTTGATCGCGACGACCGCCGCCGGAGCTCCCATGCTTGGTTTCCTTGGGACGGTAACCGGTATGGTACGTGCTTTCTTCGATATGGCAAACGCAGGCACCAATGTTGATGTCTCCCTATTATCCGGCGGTATCTATGAGGCCTTGGTAACAACCGTTGGCGGTCTGGTAGTTGGTATCATTACATTGTTCGCATACAACTATCTGGTATCTCAAGTAGATAACGTCGTGAACAAGATGGAGGCTCGTACGATGGAATTCATGGATTTATTAAATGAACCGGCTAATTAATTGATAATGGAGAATTGAAAATTGAAGATGAGCCAACTCTCCTCTATTTAATTTTCAATTCTCCATTTTCAATTTTCAATTATAAAAAATTATGGCTCTAAAAAGAAGAACAAAGGTAAACGAAGCGTTCAGCATGGCCTCTATGACCGACGTCATATTCCTCTTGCTGATCTTCTTCATGGTTACCTCTACCGTAGTAATCCCGAACGCCATCAAGGTTACCTTGCCGCAAGCGCAAAAGCAAACAGCGGCGAAACCTCTTACGAGGGTAACGATAGACGCGAACTTGAATTACTACGTGGCATTTGGAAAGCAAAAAGAGGTACAGGTCTCATTTGATGAGATCACTCCTTTCTTGCAAGATAGTTACGCAAAGGAACCGGAGATGTTCGTCGCCTTATATGCCGACGAGACCGTGCCTTACAAAGAGATTGTAAAGATACTGAATATAGCGAACGAGAATAAATTCAAGATGGTGCTTGCCACCCGTCCGCAGAAATAACAGATATGAGACTGAATAAGGATGACATATACAGTTTAATCGGTACCGTTGCTTTTCACGGTGTCATTCTACTGATACTTTGGTTTACCGTATTGAAAACCGAGGTACCGGATGAAGACGGGGGTGTACTCGTTAATTTCGGGAATGTAGATGCCGCCGCCGGAATGTTCGAGCCCAAGTATACCGGGCAAGAACCGCCTCAGGAAACGACCACTCCCCCTCCTCCCGTACCGGAGCCGCAAGTGGAAACGCCCAAGCAGGAACTCATCACTCAAGATATCGAGGAAAGCGTAGCCCTTGAGGACGCTAAAAAGAAGAATGAGGAAGAGAAACGCAAGAAACAAGAGGCTGAGAAGAAACGGAAAGAAGAGGAGGAGAAAGAACGTATCCGCCGGGAAGAAGCCGAGAAGAAACGTCTGGCCGAGGAACGCCGCAAGAAGGAACAAGCCATTAGCAACAAGGTGGCCGGAGCTTTTGGTATGGGAAACGCCGAGGGTAACAGCCAAGGCGACGCTGAAAGCGGAACCGGTAACCAAGGAAGTCCGTTCGGTAACTCTGATCACGGGGCGAATGAAGGCGTAGGCGGTTACGGATCATTTAATTTGAACGGCCGTTCCATTGGTGCCGGAGGTCTCCCCCGTCCCGCTTATACGATCCAAGAGGAGGGGCGTATTGTTATCAATATAACCGTAGATCCGAAAGGCAACGTTATATTTGCCGAGGTAGGCCGGGGAACTAATATCGACAACGCCTCCATGCGTAAAAGCGCTTTGGACGCGGCTCGAAAGGCGAAGTTCAACAGTATCAGCGGCGCTAATAACCAGAGTGGTACTATTACTTACGTGTACAAATTTAAATAATTGAATCTTATGAAGAAAGCGATCGTATTCTTAGCGAATGGCTTCGAGGAAATGGAAGCCACGGGAACCGTAGACATTTTGCGTCGCGGAGGTATAGACACGAAAACAGTCTCCATCACCGACGACCGTAAAGTGATTGGTGCTCACAATATGGAATATACGGCTGACGCCACATTTACCGAAATCGATCTTTCGGATGCTGATGCCTTGATCTTACCCGGAGGCATGCCCGGAGCATCCAACTTAAACAATTCGGAACCGGTGAAAGAAGCCTTATTACAACAATACCGTGAAGGACGTATCGTAGCGGCTATCTGCGCAGCTCCGATGGTATTAGGCGGTCTAGGTTTGTTAAAAGGTCGCAAAGCCACTTGTTATCCCGGGTTCGAACCGAAATTGATTGGTGCCACCGTAACAGGCGAGGCTGTCGAGGTAGATGGAAATGTAGTAACCGGTAGAGGACCGGGCTTGGTATTCAATTTTGGCCTAGCTTTAGTATCTGTACTAAAAGGTGATGCGGTTGCGGAGGAAGTTGCGGCCGGATTACTATTATAAGATTTAGATCATCAATCGAAACCCAATAGAATAGGGAACGTAATCCATTGAGTTATGTTTCCTATTCCATTGAGTTTTATCACCTATCCTATTGACTTACGAGATATCCCCCAAAGAGCTCACTGCCCTATTCTATTTTGATCGTTTCAACCGCTTGTCGCTTCGTCCCATCCATGGATACCGCACGATAACGAACCGTGGAGAAATCAATGGAACGTAAATCTATATTCCGAATAACGCTATTGTACATCGTACGGTAATAAATCACATGGTTTCGCATATCCGTAACCGAAGTCCATTGAGTAGCGCTCGGTATATCGCAAGGTACTTGCCCTAATGGGAATTCGATCCCTACGGGAATATCAAAATTATTCAATATCTGGAAACACTGGAAGACCGTTTCCAATGCGGTTTCTTGTTGTGGGGCCGAAGCTTGGTAAAAAGCCGCACGAACGAAACGTGACGGTGGAGTTACGTCGCCCGGAATCCCAAGGAAACCGCTTCCCGCACCCAATGAAGACAACTCGATATTTCCTAATTGTTGATTGGGGGCCGTACCCGGGAAAAGATTAACATAATTATTCAGGTTCGTCAGATGCCACTCGAAACTGGGAGAATTAGTCAGAACTCCTAACGTATTCTCATAGAAGTGTAGCTCACCCTTAATAATCTCAAGAACCAGTTGACGCCCCGACGGCTCGGCAAACCGCCAATGAACGGTAGACGCACGGGGATCTATATTGATAACATGCACTTTCTTAACAGCCTCTTTCACCTCCTCTACATTTGAACATTCCCCCAACAGCCAAGACACTAATTGCAGATCAGAGATACTTTTATCCCGAACTGCGGCATTATATTTCTCATATTCACCGTACTTTGGAAAATAAAACAATCCAGCCGATAACCCAACCTCATTGAGTCCTTCAGCGATAAATTCCTTTTGCTCCACTGCCAAGCCCACATATCCATAACGTGCCGTGAAAGTCATTCCATCAACCCCATTCGGAGTATACGATCGTTCGGTGTATCCTCTTGGAACCACGACATACTGGCTGTTCAAATTACTTCCACCCCATTCTATCGTACGTGCTACAATAGTCGTACTGTCCTTGCTTTTTAAGGTAATACCGGTGCAAGCCTCTGCAGCGGAAGGATTAATAAGCAAGCCGGCAATCGCAAATAAAATAAAGAAATATCTCATAAACATCATTTTTGATAAAAACAAGCGACAGGAGAAGGTTGTTTTCAAGATTTCAAGACTTTTTCGTATGTTTGCGGTCATTTTATCAAAAAGTATAATATGAATAATAATCTAAAAGGTTTCGCTTATGGAATAGCGACTTCTGTTACATTCGGTTTAATCCCTTTGTTTACATTGCCTCTTATGGAGAAGGGTATGAGGTTTGATTCGATATTGTTCTATCGTTTCTTATTCGCGGCCATCGCCTTATCGGGTATGCTTCTAGCAAAAAAGGAATCTTTCAGAACAGAGATGCGAAACCTACCGATATTGATTTTATTGGGTGCTTTTTATACAGGCTCGGCAATGTTCCTGTTTTGGGGCTATAATTTTATGGCGGCGGGAATCGCCACGACTCTACATTTCACCTATCCGATATTCGTAACCCTATTCATGCTGTTTGTATTCAAAGAAAAAACATCATGGATTACGCTCTTGGCGATCGGGCTCGCTATTTGTGGAGTAGCCCGTCTATCCATTGATGGAGGAGAGATGCGATTAAACGGGCTAGGCGTAATCATCGTATTACTTTCCGCCGTCGCTTATGCCCTCTATATCGTCACCGTCAATAAATCGAGGGTACATGATATGCCGGGACGAAAACTTACGTTCTATGTATTTATCGTCAGTACCTCTTTATTTTTCATAAAAGCACAGGCAGGAACAGGAATCCAACCCATTCCAGACCTGCCCTCTTTTATTAACCTCGTCTTATTAGCCTTCTTGCCAACCGTAGTATCTAACATTACATTGGTACAAGCCGTACACCATATCGGTTCCACCCTAACTTCCGTACTGGGAGCAACAGAACCCGTGACAGCCGTCTGCGTAGGTGTTTTAGTCTTTGGAGAGCCTTTCACCCCTCACCTCGCTTTAGGAATCTTACTGATTATCGTAGCGGTTACATTGATTATCCTGTCCAAATACATACAGAAAAGTCTCCATGAGGCCAAGCGATTGTTCAAAGCACGGCACATCTTAAGAACCAAATAATAATACAATCGAAAGCAATACGGCATAGATAAATACATTCCGTGCCGTATGCCCTAAAGTTCTATTAAGCTCACGGCCTTGATAGTGTTTCATCTCCAGCCATGTGGCGGCAAACAGCACGCTAAAAGCCGCGAATAAACAAACAAGCCAAGGTGAGGCATCCATCAATAAAGGCAGCGTGATCAAGACAGCCAATATACCGTTCAGCAAATAAGCTAACAACCCGAACGTACGCCCGAATAGCACAATCGTAGTCCGTTTACGAGCCGCCTTATCTTGCTCATAATCCCGGTAATTATTCACGATCAAAATATTAGCGGACAACAGCCCCAATGACAACGAAAGCAAGAATGACAATAAGGAAAACGATAAAGCTTGTACATAATACGTAAAACAAACCGGAATAATCCCATAAAACAATACGACACACACATCCCCCAGCCCGTTATAAGCCAAAGGAAACGGCCCTGCTGAATAAGCCAAGACACAAATCGCGATAGCAATTCCTACACCGATGAGCTCCCAGCCGGCAAAGAACAACAAGAAACAGCCACATAGACAAAAAAGCCCCAACGTGATAAAAGTCCCCCATAGCATTGCCTTAGGAGTTATCCAACCGGAAGCCACCGCTCGCTCCGGGCCTAACCGGTCCTCCTTATCCGCCCCCTTCTTAAAATCAAAATAATCATTGGCAAAATTACTGGCTATCTGGGCGAGTAAAGCCACCAAAACACAAAGGATCGCCGGAGCCAATTTAAATACTCCATCCCTGTAAGCCAGCGCACACCCAACTAATACCGGACTAAATGATGCCGGCAACGTTTTCGGACGTGCCGCCTCTAACCAAGCTTGAATTCTCGATCTGTTATTCTCCATTCTATTGTTTTATTCTTAAAATAACTACAAAAATAAAAAACAAATAACATATACTGTTGTTATTATCTAAAGAAATACTTGTATATTTGCGCCATGAAGAATTTTCTATTCATATTAGGTCTGTTGATTAGCTTCATGCTGTTTGCTCCCGAAGAAGGAACAAAGAGTATGGATGAGGTTATGTCTGCGACTAAAGAGGCCGTTATGAAAGAAAAAAACACGGCGGATGCCCAACGTCGTTTCGAAGTATTAAGTAACGAGCTGAAAAGCAGCAACTGCTTAACTCCCCGCAGGATTTCACAAACGACAAACAACACTATCGAAATACGGATATGGAAAAATATGGAGAAATCCCTTCAAGACATGCGTTTGAGAGGAGTAAATCAACTTCATAGAGTATCTCAACATATATCCACTTATCAGATCATAAATTTATCCACACTTCTGTGTCGTATGGGAGAGCATGTCTTTGCCCTACGAAAACTCATTATTTAGTTTTTAATTGTTTCATATTTGTATCTTTCGGTAAGTCATTGATATGTCTTATCGGCAGGAATATTGCATTTATTAAATCAATATTTCCGGGGAGTTATTGCCCATTTACATTATTATAAACAATTAAAAATTACAATTATGACAACTAATAAATCAGGTAAAATACGTATATATCTTTATGTTCTTCTAACAATCGCAGGTTGTGTATTCGCATGCAGTTCTATCATCCCTAACGACTATATTAAATTAGTAGTAGTTATGGGCACTCTATGTGTTGGTCTATATGGCATAATGAAAGGACTGAGTAGTACCGGGACGTCATCGGAAGAGGAAGTCTTGGAAAAAGAATAATAAAATACAACAATTATCGAATCCTAAAAAAATAAGAAGATCATGAGAATAAATAAAGATTTGGCTGATGCAATCATGATGGTTTCATTTATCGTATTGGTATTAGTCGGAACTACAACATTTGACAATGAGGTTACTAAAAACGTAACCATGGGATCCCTCGGTGTGATTACGGTAGCGATGTTAGTTCTTCGCGTCATAGGATCACGCCAAAAGGAAGAGGAAGAAGCCTTTTAGTAGTTAGTCCATTGGTTTCCTGTTGTTGTCCCGGGGTGACCCGGGATTATCTGAGATACGTTTTTCTACCTACATTATAATAACTTGCTGTTTGACTTGGGTATAGCGTTTTTACGCTTGACAACAGGAAACCGGACTTATATACCTTACACTTTTCGACTGAACTTTTTCTCTTTGACAAGACTAACTGCGGCAGCGGCGAAAAACAAGAAAACACCTCCCGTTAACAAAGCGAACACGGCATGCCCATGATAAACATTACGTACAATCCATCCATGAATGATTCCATTCGTGATCTGAGGTATCGTTATAAAGAAATTAAATATACCCATATAAGTACCCATCTTATCAGCGGGAAGACTATCGGAAAGAATAGCATAAGGCATCGCCAATATACTTGCCCACGCTATACCGATGCCAATCATCGAAAAGACCATCATTCCTGTGTTATTCAACAAATAGAGAGAAACCAACCCTGCCCCTCCTAGGCATAAACAGAGGGCATGAGTCATTTTCCGACCTAAATGACGGGCAATCGGGATCAATAATAAAGCGAATAACATCGCCACAAAATTATAGATACTGAATAACTCACCTACCTTATCGCCAGCCATCGCATATTCGGCGGAAGCAGGATCTGTTGCCCCATATACATGTTCAGCGATAGCAGGCGTAGAATAAACCCACATGGAATACAAGGCAAACCAAGCGAAAAACTGGCATAAACCTAACTGTAACATTATTTTAGGCATATGATAGATATCATGCATGATCTCCATAAAACCATTGCTATCCCGCCTTTTTTCAATGACCTCACCACCGGAAAGCCGAAACTCAGCCATCTCTTCTGGGGAATATTCCTTTGTCTTAAAAATTGTCCATAATACGCTCGCTAATAAAATCGCCGCACCGGCATAAAAGGCAAATTTAACATTATCGGCAACCTCACCAGCAACCGCCGTATTAGATAAACCAAACACCTTATTCATAATACTCGGCAACAAGGAACCAACGACAGCACCGATGCCGATCAAGAAAGTCTGGATCGAGAAGCCAGTCGTATGCTGCTCATCGGGTAGCATATCCCCTACCAAGGCACGGAAAGGCTCCATCGTTACATTGATGGAAGCATCCATGATCATCAACATACCCGCACCAATCAATACGGGAGATAAAATAGCCGTCTCTGTACCGGGTGACAAGAACAATCCCGCATTCGGCATCAATATCAAGGCAATCGTCGTAAAGATAGCTCCTACCAGAAAAAACGGACGCCGACGTCCTAAACGGCACCAAGTTTGGTCGGAATAATGACCAATGATAGGTTGTATGATCATACCTGTCAGCGGAGCCGCTAACCAAAATAAGGATAGTTGCTCTACATCCGCTCCATAGGTTTGAAGTATTCTACTTGAATTTGCGTTCTGAAGGGCGAAACCGAATTGAATGCCCAAGAAACCGAAAGTTAGATTCCAAATTTGCCAAAAACTCAAAAATGGTTTTGTTTTCATGAGAATTATGTTTTTTAAGGTATTTATTTGTTTGGTGACAAACATACGGAATTATTCCGAAACAGGACGTCGTCCCTATTCAAATTCATGCAAAGAAGTAAAGCAAACGTTTTCGGAAGCCACTTTTTTAACGGGTAGACTGTCTCACCACCAGATTTGTCTTGATAATCTTGCTCACGATACGATCCCCGTCACGCACGCCATTCAAACGTTCTATCAGCAAACGCATAGCGATAGCTCCCAACTCATAACCATGTTGATCCACGGAGGTCAGCAGGGGATCGCTAACTTCCGCTAAGCTATTATTCGTAAACCCACAAATCGAAACCTCATCGGGTATCCTCAACCCCTTGGCCTTGACAACATTCAGCACCCCTATAGCAGTCTCATCATTTACGGCGAAGAACGCATCCGGACGATTGGGTAACGACAATAATTCCGGGGTCAACCGAAGCGCCTCGGTATAATTATCACAAATCTTGATTAACTCTTTATCTACCGGTAATCCATTTTTACGCAAAGCATCCTCATATCCCATCCTACGATTATTAGAGATCGCTAAATGAGAAGGAGATCCGAAAAAGGCGATTCGCCGGCAACCGCTACGAATCAAGTATTCAACAGCGGAGCAAACCCCGGCATAATCATCAACGACCACCCGGTCTGTCAAGATCCCCGTGCATATACGATCGAAAAACACCATGGGTATATCGCTATCGATTAGTTCTTGAAAATGATTGTAGATCGTCGTCGTTTTAGCGACAGAAGCCAAGACACCGCAAACACGTGCTTCCAATAAAGCTTGCGCACCTTTTACTTCTTTCTCATAATTCTCATTACTTTGACAAATAATAACACGATACCCTCCCTTTTCCGCCTCATCTTCTATACCGGATAAAACAGAAGAAAAGAAATAATGTACGATCTGCGGTAAAATAACACCGATTGTTTTCGTATTATTTGTCCGTAAACTCAAGGCTAAGGCATTGGGCTTATATTTATGTTCACGAGCGTAAGCATTCACTATATTCTTGGTTTCTTGGCTGATATCCGGATGATCAGCCAAGGACCGAGAGACTGTTGACGGGGAAATATGCAAGGCTTTCGCTATATCCTTTATCGTGATTTGACGCTTTTTCATGGTTCTCTTTTTTATAAAATCAAAGATATGTATTTAGGTCATACAATGCAAACGTTTGCGAGAACGTTTGCGTAAATTTATAGGGGTATCGACAAACATTTTAACAACATGAGAGGTTTGATAAACATACATTTGCATTCATATACTATGGCTAAAATTCAATAAATATAATAGAGTATTAATCTTAAACTGTCTAATGCATGAAACAAAAAATGTATTCTTGCGACGCAAGAGTAATCTTATCTATCTTGATAGGATTGTTTCTCTCCTGCAATGTTTTCGCACAAGACGTCACGATCAAAGGCAACGTGAAAGATGCGAAAGGTGAACCCATCATTGGGGCTAGTATCCTTGAAAAAGGAACTACGAATGGAACTGTTACCGATTTCGACGGTAACTTTATGCTCTCGGCGCCTAAAGGAAGTACGATCGGTATTTCTTACATAGGCTACAAATCACAAGACATTATCAACCAAGGACAAAGTAATTTAATTGTCGTATTACAAGAAGATACGGAAGTATTGGACGAGATTGTCGTAATCGGTTATGGTACGGTGAAGAAAGATGACGCTACCGGTTCCGTGACGGCCATTAAGCCAGATAAGATGAACCGGGGTTTGACCACTACCGCAACCGATATGATCAACGGTAAAATCGCCGGTGTAAATATCACGACTGACGGTGGAGCTCCGGGTTCGGGAGCCAGTATCCGCATCCGTGGTGGTTCTTCCTTATCGGCCAGCAACAACCCGCTGATCGTTATCGATGGACTTCCGATCGACAATGACGGTATCAAAGGGGTATCCAACCCGTTGAGTACGATCAACCCGAACGATATCGCAACATTCACCGTATTAAAAGACGCATCCGCCACAGCGATCTATGGTTCGCGTGCCTCTAACGGTGTGATTCTTATCACCACTAAGAAAGGTGAAAAAGGCTCCCGCCCACGGGTTACGTACGATGGAAACGTTTCTATCAGCACGAAGACCAAATCAATCGATGTTATGGGAGCTGACGAATATCGTAATTTCGTAACGGATCGTTTTGGGGCGGAATCAAGCGCCGTTAAGTTATTAGGAAAAGAAAATACGGATTGGCAGAAAGAGATCTTCCGTACAGCAGTGGGAACCGATCATAATATCACGGTATCCGGAGGCTTGAATAATATGCCTTATCGTGTATCCGTCGGATATACAAACCAAAATGGTATATTGAAAACCTCTAAGTTCGAACGTTATACTGGATCTGTAAACCTAGCTCCCAGTTTCTTCGAAGATCATTTAAATATTAACTTCAACGCCAAGGGAATGATCTCAAATAATCGTTTCGCCGATACGGGAGCTATCGGAGCGGCAATCGCATTCGACCCGACTCAACCAGTCATGAACGGCAACAGTAAATACGGAGGTTATTTCGCTTGGGAAAATGCCGGTGAATTTATCTCAATCGCTACAAAAAACCCGGTAGCGATGCTTCAACAGAAAAAAGAAGAGGCTAATTCTAAAAACTTGGTCGGTAATATCCAAGTTGATTATAAATTCCATTTCCTTCCCGAATTACGTGCAAACTTGAATTTAGGTATGGATATGGCTACCGGTACGCAAGACATTTACTATCCGAAAGAATCTCCATTAGGTTACGTGGATAACGGCAAAACAGGTTATGAGACAATCGACAAATACAATCACCTATTGGATTTTTATTTGCAATACGCTAAGGATTTCAATGAAAAGCATCATTTTGATATCATGGCTGGTTACTCTTGGCAACATTTCCATCGTTCCACAGAGAACGCATACAATAACTTGAACGGAGATAACCCGACTTCTTATATTTTCAAGACAGAAAGTTATTTGATCTCTTTCTTCGGACGTGTCAATTATTCATTCATGAATCGCTATCTTATCACCGCTACCTTACGTAACGATGGCACTTCCCGCTTCTCTAAAGACAACCGTTGGGGATTGTTCCCTTCCGTGGCTTTAGGATGGAAGATCAAGGAAGAGGGCTTTATGAAAGACGTGGACGCTGTATCGGATTTAAAACTACGCTTGGGTTATGGTATTACTGGTCAACAGGATATCTCGCAAGGAGACTACCCGTATATGGCGACTTATTTCGCAGGACAAGACGGAGCCTACTATCAATTTGGCGACCAATTTGTTCCTATCGCCCGTCCCGACGGTTACAACCCGAACTTGAAATGGGAGGAGACTACTACTTGGAACGCCGGATTCGACTTCGGATTCTTAGATAACCGTATCACTTCATCCTTGGATTATTATTACAGGGAAACTAAGGACTTGATCAATGTGATCGACGTACCTGCCGGAACAAACTTCAAGAACCGTATCGTCAGCAATATCGGTTCTTTGAGAAATCAAGGTGTTGAGTTCTCCATCAACGCTAAAGCGATCTCAACCTCTGATTGGAAATGGGACCTAGGCTTTAATGTCGCTTGGAACAACAACGAGATTACGAAGCTAACCGCACAGGATGACGCCTCATCCATCGTATTGACAGGAACCGTAGAAGGTGGTACCGGGACCATGATACAGGCACAAGGCGTGAATCACCCGGCGAACTCATTCTATGTATACGAGCAGGTATATGATCAACAGGGAAATCCGATCGAAGGATTATACGTGGACCGCAACGGAGATGGCGTGATCAATGACGAGGACCGTTATTTCTGCCATAAACCGGCGGCCGATGTAACGATGGGCTTTACTTCTAAATTGGTATGGAAAGCATGGGATTTCAGTTTCTCACTTCGTTCCAACCTCGGGAACTATGTATATAATAATGTAGCCTCATCCAATGCGGCATTAAGTGAAGGTAGTATTAACAATAAAGGCTATCTATCCAACCGTCCGCTATCCGCTTTCGATACGAATTTCCAGAACATGAACGTATTGTCCGATTATTATGTACAAAACGCATCCTTCTTACGCTGCGATAATATCACGTTGGGTTACTCTTTCAACAAATTATTCGGCGTATTGGGCGGACGTATCTACGGAACCGTACAGAATCCTTTTGTTATCACGAAATATAAAGGATTGGATCCGGAGGTAGCGAACGCAGCTGATAAGACCTTCGGTATCGATAAGAACGTATATCCTCGCCCATTGGTAGGTATACTCGGTGTAAGTCTTAACTTCTAATTTTAAATCAGGATATCTATATGAATACGAAATTCTTTAAATATATAATACCGGCCTTATCGCTGGTTTTTAGCGTAAACTTCACCTCTTGCCTAGGTGATCTCGATGTTACGCCTATCGATCCGAACCTAAACGTAGAGTTCGATCAGAACGCCAATTTCGCCAAGATCTATGCGGGATTAGCCATCACAGGAAATAAAGGTCCTGACGGACAAGGAGATATCGCCGACACGGATGAGGGAGCGTCGGGTTTGATGCGTATGCTATTCAACCTAAATGAGCTTCCTACGGACGAGGCGATTTGCGCTTGGTCTGGCGACGTGGATGTATATCCCTTGAACTTCGCTAAGTTTACCGCCTCGAACGGTGTGGTATTGAATATGTTCAACCGTCTGTACATCCAAATCGCTCAGTGTAATAACTTCTTAATACAGACAGAGGGCAAGGATGACGAGGAAAGTCTTACACAGCGTGCTGAAGTTCGTTTTATCCGTGCCTTGGATTATTATTATTTGATTGATTTATATGGCAATGTCCCGTTCGTTGATGAGAACACGGGTATCGGTACCTATGTCCCCGAACGGATTACCCGGGCGAATCTCTATACCTATATAGAGAAAGAGTTGAAAGAAATCGAGCCACAAATGAAGGCCCCCCGTGCAAATGTATATGGACGAGCCGATCAAGCCGCCGTATGGATGCTACTTTCCCGCTTATATCTGAACGCAGAAGTATATACAGGTACCCCTCAATGGTCTGCCGCCGCTGAATACTCAAAGAAAGTCATGGACGCCGGTTTCTCTCTGGCTCCTAATTATGGAGATAATTTCCTTGCAGATAACAACACCTCTCCCGAGATGATCCTGCCGATTTGTTATGATGGCGTACAGACCCGCTCTTGGTCCGGATTGTTCTTTATCGCCAGCTTTATCAGTGGTGACATGAACGCACTGGTTGATTTCGGGACTAAAGAAGCATGGGGTGGTAACCGTGCCCGCATGGCATTGGTGAAAAAGTTCGCTTCTGACGGAGACTTATCGAAAACAACTGATACACGTGCCTCTTTCTGGACTACAGACCGTACATTCGAGATCAATAAGCCGACCGAGTTTACAGAAGGTTATTCTGTAACTAAATTCAAGAATATCACGAAATCCGGACAAATCGGTCATGATCCGAATCAGCAGTTCCCGGATATGGATTTCCCATTGTTCCGTTTAGCCGAGGCTAATCTGACCTTCGCCGAAGCCACATTACGGGCAGGAGGCGATAAACAAGCCGCTTTAAGCGCTATTAACCAACTACGGAAAAGAGCGAAAGCCACGGAAATTACGGCAACCGATCTTACTTTGGATTTTGTGCTTGATGAGAAGGCCCGTGAGTTCTATTTTGAGGCGCAACGCCGTACGGATTTGATCCGCTACAATAAGTTCACCTCCAATTATACTTGGGATTGGAAAGGCGAGACAGCGGGAGGTACTTCAATCTCCAGTCACTTCTCATTGTTACCGATTCCTTCGACCCAACTCGTGGCAAACAGTAACTTGAAACAAAATCCGGGTTATTAATCGTAAAACCTATTAATAAGTAACAATTATGAATAAAGTCAATATATTATCCATCGTGTTTGCGGGCATCTGTGCTTTTTCTGCCTGCACGGACGATAAAGATCCGGTTATCAATGACCTAAAGGACTCAGAAGGTAATAATATATCTTTTACCCTCAATGCTCCGAATAACAGTTCATATACTTTAATGCCGGAAAATGCCAGTAGTATCATCGATATTTTTACCTGTGAACAACCGGATTACGGTTTCGCGGCAGGTGTAACGTATACCGTACAAGTCTGTGAAGGAGGAACTGAATTCGAGAAATTCGAGTCGCTGCCGACTACCGGTTCCGGCGAAAAAGTCTTGATCAAGACATTCGAGCTGAATGATGCCATGAACAATCTGGGAATGGTTAATCCCACCGTAGCTTATAATGTGGACTTCCGTCTTAAAGCATTTATTAACGACAGTGTTCCCGAACTTTATTCGAACACGGTAAACATGGCGATCACTCCATATAGTGGCGCCCGTACCCAAGTTTATTTCGTGGGTGACATATTCGACAACGGATGGAACAATAACGACCCATCGATGCGTATATTCGCCGACGACGATGTTAATAATATGTTATTCACTTACACGGGTTTCGTAAAAGCCGGTAGCGCATTCAAGATCATTCAAACCCCGGGTGATTGGGGCATTCAATGGGGTTACGACAGCGACGGAGCATTAAGCAATGACGGCGGTAGCGGTAATATCGAAGGCTTCACGCAGGATGGCTATTATACGATCACGTTAGACTTGGCTGGTAACAAATACAGCATCGAACCTTATACCGGAGCGACAACCGAATACAAACAAATCTCCCTGATTGGAGACTTCAATGATTGGGGTGGTGATCTAGATTTACAACAGGCTAGTTACGACAAGCACATCTGGATCGGCGAGAAAATAGAGATTCCGTCCGATGGCGGTTTGAAATTACGTGCGGATCATGACTGGGCCGTAAGCTTCGGTGGCAGCAATAGTTTGTGGAACGATAAACAAGGACAATTCGCCAAATTTGACGGAGGTGATAATGTAAAGGTTTCCGCCGGTACCTATTTTATCAAGTTTAATGACTTAACGAAACATATCATTCTACTAGCCGAATAAGGCATTACTTAAATTACCATCCTTTACTTGATTTAAAAGTCAAGTAAAGGTGGTAATAGATAAAAGTAACGCTTGTGTTTATGAATTATGTCTCAAAAGATATGTTTTAGAACATGATTTTGTTAAATCACGTTAAGCAAATGAGATTTCCAAACTATTCGTTATGCTACATAACATAAAACCTCTATATTTGCACTGTGTTTTTCATGGTATTAGATTTAAGGTTAACAATGAAGATTGGCTGTCCGTGATGGATAGCCTTTTTTTGTTTCCTTCTAATAGTACATATTGGATTTGATGCCATTGCTGACATACAACAAACCATTCTTTCTTGTGATATAAATATTGTTTTCTCTAGCCAACCAGCCAATAGCCAAGGCTAGGTCCTCAATACTTAAAGACAATTTACGGCTTAACTCTTGCGTAGATATTTCATTTACCTCGTTTAGCGCATGCCACACTTTTCCTGCGTTTAGTCCAATTCTTCCTTTTTCCATAATCAAAATACTTTTCTAGTAAACGAACTATATTCTTTTTGTTTCCTCTTTCCTACGATTAGTAGTCATTTGTAAAGTTCGCCCTTAAATTTTAGGGAATCAATATCCATTCTTTCGTTTCTATGTTCTATTTTTATTATCTTGAATAATAAGTATTTATTAATTCCTATATTTGAGACGAATTACCGATTAGATATGGAAAAGGAAATGCTCACATTCGATATCACGAACGATTTTATCGTCGGAGATCGTATCACAAAAGAGACGCTAAACAAATACAGCAAGCTGCCTCATAAGATAAAGGCAGGTTTGTTTCTCCTTTGTGTAGAAGGTTCCGTGCAGGCTTCTATCAATCTAGCGAAGTATACGATTAACAAATATGATTTCGTGACCTTAGTGCCCAGCAATTTTATCCAGTTCCATGAAATATCGGACGACGCTCGTTTCTATTTCGCCGGATTCTCTTCGGAGTTTATGACAAACATCAATTTTATTAAATCAACCATGAGCTTTCTTCCCGTTATCACGGAACATCCGATCATGCCGCTGGAAGAATCTGTAGCTCAATTATATATTGACGGATACCGTTTATTGATACGTGCGCAATCCTTATCCCCGTCTTATTCTATGGTAAATAAAAACCTAGTCATCGCTTATCTCACGATATTCATGCAAGGAACGGCTGAGTTATATAAAAATCATAGCCATTGGACAAATGGAATCCGTACGCGCACCAATGAGATTTACCGTAAGTTTATCCAACTTGTCGTAGAGCATTATACCACCGAGCACAGCGTTTCTTTTTACGCCGCTCAATTAAATTTGTCGTTACCTCATTTCTGCACGACTATTAAGAAAGCGATCGGACTTACTCCCTTGGAAATCATTTCCTCCATTATCACGATGGATGCCAAGGCACAATTAAGATCGACAGACTTAACCGTAAAAGAGATCGCTTTCTCTTTAGGCTTTAACAACCTGTCTTTTTTCAACAAATATTTCAGGCAGCATACGGGAATGACACCTCAAGAATATAGAAGAATGAAAATTCCCTCAAGCACGTAGCCATCACTTCTTTTGTAAAACCATACGATCGATATCGGGCATCCATGAGTTTCCATTCGATAAGCGTATGCGATTCATCCCGGGTTTCAAACGGATCTCTATTTGCTCGCTAGCGACCTCATGCGCAGGATGAGCCTCTACATTTTTTACGACAACTCCATTAACTTGACAAATTAATTCTCGATTCTCCGCACACTGATAATCCACGGACATCAAGTATAAACCTCCCTCACGACTGTATACATTATGCCATTCCAGATAATTGCTATCACGATTACCTAATCCCGTAACCTTCGCACCTCCAGAGCAATTCCCGTCATCCTCATAAATCGCCGTTCCAAACGCTTTGTGATTTTTTATTTCTTGATAGTCTTGCAACCAAGCACATTCCGCCTCATAAACCGTCCGTTCTCCCCTTTCCGGTCCATCCAGACGGAAAATACGTGTCCCATGCGCAGGTATGGTTACGGAAAAATCCCGATCCTTGTACTTTCCAAGATCTCTCCTTTCAAATAAGTCCCGTACACTCACGTCGCCCCGCAAATAGAAATCGGCAAAATCCAGATGAATAGTCCGTTCCTCATCCGTAGAATTATAGACGGCAACAGCGCATGTATTCCCATTCACTTCTTCCAGATCCTTTGTCAAGATATACACTCCATCCATTTGCTTAACGACATAAGCTTGCAAGCCTAGTACGTCTTGATTTAACGCTATCAGTTCCTCGTTTTTCAGTAGCCGCAAAGATTTCTCAGAGATGGTAGTCAGATCACAGCCAATCAATAAAGGGGAACTCATGATACACCACATTCCAAAATGAGTTTTATCTTCTTCCTCACTCATTCCACGGCCGATCTCAAGCATATCCATATCATTATATTTTCCTTCGCTCGCATAAGCGGACAAATATAGATTCTGCCGGATAATATTCTTCACGGACTCCCAGCTAGGATTTATATCTTGCGAGATACGCCATGAGAAGGCAACGTCATGCACCCACGTACCGGGAAAATCCCAACGACATACATTCATACGCACATCTTTACGGCTGGTAGCTAGTATCGCATTATGGATCGCCGTGTATCGCTCTTGCTCATCCAGACCTAATTGATCGAAATTCTGTTTGGCATCGCCGCCACAAAAGTCGATCTTAATAAAATCGAATCCTATTTCCTTAAAGAAGTAGTCTGCGTCCTGACGATCGTGCCCATAAAAGCCGACATTGATCCCTAAAGAATCCTTATCCCAAAAGGAGCCGCAAGTATTCCGGCCCGCATCGGAATAAATACCCGCCTTAAACCCTAACGCATGGATATGATCTACCGTCTGCCTCAAGCCATTCGGAAAACGGACCGGATGAGTGATTAACTCCCCGCTCGCATCCCGTCCCCCAAAATACCCGTCATCAATATTGATATATTTATATCCAACCTCTTTCAAGCCATTCCGCGACATCGCATCAGCTTGTTTCATTATCAGTTTGTCGCTGATATTCACTCGATAGGTATTCCATGAGCTCCATCCCATCGTGGGAGGATCATACGCAAAAACAGAAGATGCCAAGAGAAGTAAGGCGATTGATATATAGTTTCGCATGGTATAAAATTTTCATGTATAACGTTCTTAATCAAACAAAAATAAGAAAAGTGCATCAGACCGCCAAATCGGGATAAACGAAAAAAGGGAAGTATGCCTTTTTGACGTGACATACTTCCCTCACTTATATAAACTCTGTATTTGGATTACCAGATAACCACCCGATCAGCCGGAGCCATAAACATCGGATCGCCCTCTTTAATGTCAAAAGCGGCATAGAACGGGGCGATATTACGCAAGGCAGCGTTCACACGCCATTTTCCCAATGAATGCGGGTCGATCTTGGTACGACGACGGATCTCCTCGGGACGGATATTTTGTCCCCACAACGTCGCATACCCCAAGAAGAAACGTTGCTCATTCGTGAAGCCATCGATCGGGGCCGGAGTCTCTTTGCCCTTCAAGCTATTCAAATAAGCTTGGTGAGCGACCAACAAACCTCCGTGGTCGGCGATATTCTCACCCAACGTAAAACGTCCGTTGGCATGAAGCGTATCTATTACGATAATCTGGTCATATTGATCAACCAATTTATCAGCACGCTCCGTGAAACGGACAGCATCCTCGGCAGTCCACCAATCGATCAAATTACCATCCTTATCGTAGTTACGTCCCTGATCATCGAATCCATGCGTCATCTCATGGCCGATTACCACGCCGATAGCGCCATAGTTCACCGCGTCGTCGGCATCCGGATTAAAGAATGGAGGCTGAAGGATCGCGGCCGGGAAACAGATCTCATTCGTAGTCGGATTGTAATAAGCGTTCACGGTCTGCGGATTCATATGCCAACGAGACTTATCGACCGGCTTATCCACGTCCGCCAATTGATAGGCCATATCGAAGATGTTAGAACGGCGAACATTCGCCCAATAAGAATCGTCCTTGATCTCCAAACCACTATAATCACGCCATTTGTCCGGATAACCTATTTTCACCGTAAAAGCGGCCAATTTCTCTTGCGCTTTCGCCTTAGTCGTATCGCTCATCCATTCCAAGCCGTTGATCCGCTCGCTCAAAGCGGTCTGCAAATTACCCACCAGCGTTAACATCTTTTCCTTGGAAGAAGCCGGGAAGTATTTCT
This sequence comes from Parabacteroides sp. Y3-G-102, assembly GCF_023656845.1. Taxonomy (NCBI): domain Bacteria; kingdom Pseudomonadati; phylum Bacteroidota; class Bacteroidia; order Bacteroidales; family Tannerellaceae; genus Parabacteroides; species Parabacteroides sp. Y3-G-102. The sequence goes on from NZ_JAMOKU010000001.1 coordinate 206,623, forward strand.
CTACATACATCTCGCCGACAGCCTCGCCCAACGCACCGTTTACTGTATTCAACGAACGCTTCCAACGAGGTTGTTGTTCCTGCTTTCCGGACATTACCTTTCCATAGAACTCAAAATCAGCGTCTACAAAATCATCACTTAGGTACGGAGCCGCCGCGCTCAATAAATTAAACGCCAAATAATATTTTTGCTCATCGACCGTCGTATTCCGCAAAGCCTCACTCATATCCTTATAGAAGTTGATTTGCTTCGCGTCCAACTCTTTCAGCCCGGCTAATCCCATGGATTCAAAATATACATCCCAATCCAACGGAGACTCTATTTTCTTGAAATCCTCGTAAGGCAATTTATTATAGTTTTTCTGGGAGTCACGCAAATCCTCACGGCCATAAGAGATCTCGGCGATAGCCTTCTCTATTTTCATCACGGCATCCACCGCCGCATCCGCTTGCTCCGGACTTGAGCCGGCCAATGTAAATAATTTATTTATATAAGCCCTGTAAGCATCACGCATCTTGGCGGAGCCTTCATCTTCCAACAAATAATAATCCCGATCGCCCATTCCGATACCAGCCTGATACAGCTGGACGATATTCATGGCACTATTCTTCTCGTCAGCGTCCACGAACAAAGCGAAGAACGGAGCCATGCCTTCCTTATGAAGCGTAGCCACCATCTTAGAGACATCCGATTTCGTTGCCAGCGCATTGATAGCGGCCAGTTCCTCTTTGATAGGAGCCACTCCATCGGCATTCAACTTCGTGCTATCCAATCCCATCGCATACAAAGCGCCGATCTTCCCGGCGACACTGCCCGCCTCATGGGGCGTAGCGCTAAGTTCCTCGATCAACACCCGGAGTTGCTCTTGGTTATTCTCTAGTAATTGGTCGAAAGTTCCGAAACGAGCGTATTCCGGTTTCAATGGATTATTCTTTATCCATCCACCACAAGCGTATTCATAAAAATCCGTGCCTGCGGCAACCGTGGTATCCATATTCGCAGGATTAATAGCAGCGATCTTCACTACCTCTTTCTGAGGAGTGTTACAACTCGCTAAAGCGACTATCCCAGCCGCTAAAAACGGAAACATTTTTCTCTTTCTCATTTTGTTTAGTCTTTTGCCTTAAAACCTTACAAAGATACGATAAATACACAAAAGAAAAACATGTACGTGTTTCTTTTAAAACATGTACGACTTTTTCCGAAAACACGTACGTGTTTTTCGAACGATAAAAGGATTCATGTATTCAAGAATAAGTGTATCTTTGCCAACAAATCATTTATATCATGAAGAAACTAATAATCAGCGTTTGGGCATTTATCGCCCTTCCCTTATTCGCTCAGCGAGACGCGAATATCCGTATTTATCCGGAGCAAGGTAACCAACAGATCAGTAAACATATTTACGGGCAATTCGCCGAACATCTAGGGAGTTGTATCTACGGTGGCTTATGGGTGGGGCCGGAGTCCGACATCCCTAATACCCAAGGATACCGTACGGATGTCTTGAACGCGTTGAAGAAACTACAAATCCCGAACTTACGTTGGCCGGGCGGTTGCTTCGCCGACGAATATCATTGGATGGATGGAATCGGCCCCAAGGAGAATCGCCCGAAAATGGTGAATAATAACTGGGGAGGGACGATTGAGGATAATAGTTTCGGAACCCATGAGTTCTTGAATCTATGTGAGTTATTAGGTTGTGAGCCTTACATCAGCGGAAACGTGGGAAGCGGTACGGTTGAGGAAATGGCTAAATGGGTGGAATACATGACCTCGGAAGGAGACAGCCCAATGGCCAACCTACGCCGGAAAAATGGCCGGGATAAGGCATGGAAAGTCAAGTTTTTCGGCGTTGGGAACGAGAGTTGGGGATGCGGGGGCAGTATGCGACCGGAATATTATTCCGACCTTTACCGTCGTTACTCTACGTATTGCCGTAACTATGATAGCAATGTCTTGTTCAAGATCGCCAGCGGTGCCAGCGATTATGATTACAACTGGACCGAGACGCTGATGAAACAAATCGGCGGACGCATGGATGGTATCTCTTTACATTATTATACAGTAGGAGATTGGAACAATAAAGGCTCCGCTACCGATTTCAACACGGAGGATTATTACTGGACCTTAGGAAAATGCCTTGAGATAGAGGATGTCGTTAAAAAGCATATCGCTATCATGGATAAATACGACCCGAAGAAAAATATAGCCCTCATGGTAGACGAATGGGGCACTTGGTGGGATGTGGAACCCGGTACGATCCCCGGCCATCTGTTCCAGCAAAACACGATGCGCGACGCTTTCGTGGCCGCTCTTACCCTACATGTCTTCCACAAATATACGGACCGGGTGAAAATGACCAACATCGCACAGATTGTCAATGTATTGCAGTCCATGATCCTCACGAAAGGCAAGGACATGGTGCTTACGCCTACTTACCATGTGTTCGAGATGTACAAGGTTCATCAAGACGCTACCTTTTTGCCGATGGATCTAATCTGCGACAAGGAGAAAGTAAGAGACAACCGGGAAGTGCCGGTCGTAAGCGCCTCCGCATCCCGGGACTCGCAGGGTAAAATCCATATCTCGTTGGCAAACGTAGATCCCCGGCAAAGCGAGAACATCCATATCGACCTGCAAAACGTAACGATAAAGAGCGTGAACGGGCGTATCCTGACAGCGTCCTCCATAAACGACTATAACACATTCGATTCGCCGGAGAAGGTCAAGCCGGAAGTTTTCAAGGGAGCCAAGGTGGAAAAGGGAAAGTTAAGCGTCAGCCTTCCTCCCATGTCGATCGTCGTATTAGAAGTTTTATAAAAAGACGGACAATAACATGGCAATGTTTCTATAATTATTAACTTTGCCCGAAGAATTAAAAAACACATTAAAGAAACGCATTATGAAACCTACATTATTTGTATTGGCAGCCGGAATGGGTAGTCGTTATGGAGGATTAAAACAATTGGACGGCCTAGGTCCCAATGGCGAGACCATCATGGACTATTCTATTTTCGATGCTATTCGTGGCGGGTTCGGTAAACTTGTATTCGTTATCCGCAAATCTTTCGAGAAAGACTTCCGTGAGAAAATCATCTCCAAATATGAGAACCATATCCCGGTTGAAGTCGTATTCCAAGACTTGAACGATCTTCCGGAGGGCTTCACTTGCCCGGAGGGACGTGAGAAACCGTGGGGAACCAACCATGCCGTATTGATGGGCAAGAAGGTTATCAATGAGCCTTTCGCCGTAATCAACGCCGATGATTTCTACGGACGTGACAGCTTCGCCGTATTAGGCAAGCAATTGTCTGAGATGGATGGCAAGAAGAATGATTATTGCATGGTAGGCTACCGTGTAGGTAATACGTTGAGCGAGAGCGGTTCCGTGGCACGTGGTGTTTGCGCCACGAACGAGGAAGGTTATCTGACAGGCGTCGTGGAGCGTACCGCTATCGAACGTATCGACGGAGATATCCAGTTTGTAGACGAGAACGGAAAGAAGGTCGTATTGGAAGAAAACACGCCGGTATCCATGAATATGTGGGGTTTCACTCCCGATTATTTCGAGTATTCCGAGGAATATTTCAAGGAGTTCCTAAAAGCCAATATGGGTAATTTAAAGAGTGAATATTTCATCCCGTTGATGGTAAATAAATTGATCACGGAAGGAACAGCCCGTGTGAAAGTATTGGATACAACCTCCAAATGGTTCGGCGTAACTTACGCGGCGGATCGTCAAGGTGTTGTGGATAAGATCCAAGCCTTGGTAGACGCAGGCGAGTATCCAAGCAAATTATTCTGATTATAAGGCTTTTATGGCTGATTCCTCAGCAGGAAGTAACAGCCGTGGCCTAAGACTTTTATCGTATCACCCTTGTGAAGCGATCTTTTCACCTCTGTGAAACGATCTTTTCACGGGGGTGATACGATCTTTTCACCTCTGTGAAAAGATCAATACCTCCTAATGAAAACGATACTATATATATTTCCATTACCCAAAAGACCTAGTCCAAAGCTTTTGTATGTAACCATTCAGAAAGCAAATCCGCGACCTCTATATTATTTAAATCCGACATAGGGAAATGGGTATTGCCATGTAATCCTACCTCCGGTAAATGAATAACGGTGACATCCCCACCCAGATCATTCAGCATTTTTGCCCATATCTTCATCAAGTACAAACGGCGTGTCCATTCATATAACTCCGGACGCTCATCAGTCTCGGGTAAATTATCTCCATAATAAATGACGATAGGGACCTTGGTATATTCCATGAATACGGACATAGGTACTTCAATGCCTTCCATTTTCTTGGAAAGCGTAATAAACTTAGCCTCCTCCGGCAATTGCCCTTCCGGAAAAGGAACCGCTCCACCCGGTTCGTATGACGCGATAGCCTTAATGTTTCTCGTCTTAAGCAATGTATTCCATCCAACGGGCCCGCCTTGCGAATGGGTAATAAATACGCCCGGGCCTATCTTGTCGAACAAAGCGGCGTAGGCATCCGAATAGACCTCAAAATCCGTCGTGCCAATAGTCGGCGTCATTTGACGAAAATATTGGTCCAAGGTTTCCTTATCCCGCTTAAACTGTACTCCTTCAAAATAATCCGGCCAGATACCTACACGAAAACGGTTAAACCAAACCTCCTCGTCAAACGCCGGGGAAATTGTCACGCTCTCCGTACCTCTACCGGCGTTCCCTCTACGAGGCTGATCGACAAGATAGACACTAAACCCGCAACGTAAGAAAATATTCTGGAAGCCCTCACGCCCGTCGGGTGTGGTTTCCCATGTCTTAGAAAACTGCCCTACACCATGGGCGAATACCAATGGGTATTTCCTCGCTCCGACCGGCTTTTGATAAAATACGTACGCATGGTCGCCATGATAAGTATGCCCTAATGAGTCAACCAAGACCGTACCTCCAATAGCGAAGCTGCCTTGCTCATCCACCATCAGGACACGCTCATCTCGCTGTTTACATCCAACAAGCAAAAGAATGATACTAAGTATAAAAACAGGTCTCATATTTCCGATAGCTAAATCTATTTCTGTACTTTTGATTCTTGTAACGCGTTATAACGGCTTCCCACTACAGGGATAGCGGAAACCGCATCCTCCAATTCCCTCATCTCACCGGCGGTGAAAATGATATCCGCAGCACGTAAATTCTCCTCCAGATGAGACAGCTTCGTAGTCCCCGGTATAGCTACAATCCAAGGTTTCTTATTCATTAACCATGCCAAGGCAACTTGCGCGGGCGTGATCCCCCGTGTCCTCCCAAAAGCATTCAGCACTTCCACGATCCGCATATTGGCACGGATAGCTTCCGGTTGGAAACGAGGTAAATCTTGACGATTGTCGTTTTCCGGATCAAACCGAGTATACTCGTTAATCAAGCCTCCCAAAAAGCCTCGATTTATCGGACTATAAGGAACAAAGCCAATACCCAGTTCCTCACACAACGGCAATATGCTATCCTCCACGGCACGATGCATCAAATGGTATTCACTCTGTATAGCCGTAACAGGGCAGATCCTATGGGCACGGCGGATGGTATCGGCATTCACCTCACAAAGCCCGAAATGTAATACCTTGCCTTCTCTGATCAATTCGTTCACAGTCTCAGCGACGACCTCAATCGGAGTGTTCGGGTCCGCACGATGCTGGTAAAACATACCGAGAGTTTCTACTCCAAGGTTGCGAAGCGAATTCTCACATACCTTACGTATATTGTTGGGAGAACTATCTTCCTCTGTCTTGATTTGTACGCCATCCACAAACTTATGCCCAAATTTAGTAGTTACAAATACCCGGTCCGAATAACCTTTCAACGCTTCGCCAACTAATCGTTCATTCGTTTGATAACCATAGCTCTCTGCCGTGTCGAACAAAGTAACGCCACGATCGATGGCCTCATGTACCAAAGCGATTACTTGCTTCTTGCCGGGATGCTGGCTGCGATGATAATTCAATCCCATACAACCGAAGCCAATAGCCGATACGACCATGGAAGCCGTACCGCTTCCCAAGGTTCGTTTTGCGCTAATTCCAGCCGCGACCTTACTACCTAAAGCCAAGGGCTCTTGCTTATCCCGGCTCTCATTAGCTACCATTTCATTGGATATAGAAGAAACACACATCGCGGCTCCCGACAGCATCGCCGACCTTAAAAATCCCCGACGATTTATTCCATTGTACTTTCTCATAACTTATGATCTTTTAATAAATAATCTATTTGTCGCAAAAATACCATGTTCCGACATCCGGACATGTACCAAAAATACGGATAGATATACCAATTTCATCGCTCGGAAGACAAAAACATAGGAAAAGAAGTACATTTGCGAAAACTAAAGAGATTAAGCCATGAATGAGATAATGAATATCAACACAGTACAACAATACAACGATTATTTCGGCATAGAAACCAGACATCCATTAGTCAGCGTTATCGACGGACGTGAAGCAAAGCCCCTGCGCTTTTGCAGAAAGCTATATAACCTTTATGCTATATTGCTGAAAGACACGGACTGCGGGCAACTGAAATATGGACGAAGTATATACGACTATCAAAAGGGAGCGATGCTCTTTCTTGCCCCGGGCCAAGTATTGGGTTCGGAAGACGATGGATTATTACACCAACCGGAAGGATGGGTATTGGTATTCCACCCCGAGCTTTTACGAGGAACGCCATTGGCCCATATCATGAGGGACTACTCCTACTTCTCTTACTATGCGAATGAGGCCCTTCACCTTTCGGGACAAGAGCGCAAAACGGTGATCGAATGCATGGAAAGGATAAAGGAAGAACTGCAATACCCTATTGATAAGCACAGTAAATCATTGATAACAGATAATATAAAGCTATTCTTGGATTATTGCACACGTTTCTATGACCGCCAGTTCATCACACGTGAGAATACGAACCAAGACACATTTGCCCGATTCGAGGCATTATTAAACGAATACTTCAATTCAGGAAAACCAGCCCTATATGGGATACCGTCCGTACCCTATTGCGCGGAGAAACTCTGTTTGTCCCCTAACTATTTGAGCGATTTGCTGAAAAAGGAAACTGGCTTATCGGCATTGAAACACATCCAGCAAAAAACACTGGAGATTGCCAAGGAACGAGTGTACAATACTAAAAAGACAATCAGCGAGATCTCCTGCGAGTTAGGATTTCCTTATCCGCAGCACTTCAGTCGATGGTTTAAAAAAATGGCAGGCTGTACGCCTAATGAATATAGAGCGGCCAATTAATAGGTTTCCACCAGCCTGTCATCCGAACCTGTCAATTATACTCCTTATCCGTCACAGCCCGAAGTTGTACGGCATGATTCTCGATCGCATGTTCCGTAATGGTCATACATACGATAGAGCTACCCGGTGTCGCCCCATTCCAATGGCGTACATTAGGAGGTGTCACGATCACATCGCCTTTCCGGATCACACGTTTCTCTCCTCCTTCCTCTTGATAATATCCTTCTCCATCAAGTACTAACAAGGTTTGCTCGGCATCCGGATGGTAATGCCAGAAATTACGACTGTAAGGTTTGAATATAAAATGTGCGATCATCGTATTACCTGACTCCTTCAACAAGGAGACATAGACATCCCCCGTATTATACTCCGACGAAGCCTTTGCGTCGGCAGGGAAAATCAAGGTTTCGGCACATTGTTCACCCTCGCTAGAGCTGAGAGCTACAAGGTCAAAAGCTTCTCCCGGGGCTAAGACATGAACACGTTCCGGATTACGGATACGCCCTTCTAGCATTTTAGGGTCAGCATTAAATGGTTTCATATTGGGAGCATCCACCGTTCCCCAATGAGACAGGAGAAGCTGCGCTTTAGGATAAGCATTTGCGATCTTTATGGCTCCCTCCAATCCTATATGCCATGAATCATCCGAGAAATCAAAGAAAATCACGTCCGGGGCAGGTAATTCCAAGAACTCAGGAAGAAAGCGGGAATCTCCCGGTGCCCAAATTAAGCCATCCGGTGTTTTCATGAGGAAACCACAATAATCTTCAACCTTAAATTCACGCGTATATCCCGGATACTCATTTTGCCACGTATGGTAAGCCGGGGTTAACTTGATAGAAATCGGACCGACATTAAAAGTCTCCCCGATACGATGTCCGAAAGAGTTCAAACCCTGTGTTTCCATCAAAGAATCCACGTAGAATGTAGAATGATATTCCCGGCATACAGAAGACATTTCCGTACAAGTAGGAACACTGTAATGATCATTGTCGCAATGAGTAATCAATACCGCATCCAAATGGGGAACATCTTTAGGGGCGATCGGCATATTTATTAACAAAGGCATATCAAATCCCCTCAACATAGGATCGACCATCAAACACGTACCACGGCTATTAATCAGAAAGCCAGCGTTCCCCAACCAGCGTATAACCGTATGCCCGGTTGGCTCAAAAGCCTCTTTGCCGAAAGGTTGTGATGCAGGAGGGATGGCTTGACCCTTTTCATTATAAGAAAACTGAGCCTTTATGTTTAAGACAATCCCCCCTAAAATTAAAATAGCTAAGATACTTGCTCTCATAGTATATTGAATTTAGAGTTTTAAATTTCTATGACAAAATTACCTAGATTCAACATAAAACGATGTGCATATATTACAGATGTTTGTAACGCTATTACGGTTTCCTACCAAAGAAATCATGTTTAGACCTATTCCTTTGATCATAGATATCGATATTTATTCTTATTTTTGTCCATCTAAAACTAATAGAAATAAATATGAGACGGATTCTTACGATGTTGTTTGTTTCGGTATTTATGCTTTCGCTATGCCCGCTGCATGCGCAAGAGACTGAGACATTGGTGCTGATTGATACGGATATGGGTAAGATCAAGGTGAAACTGTTCAACGACACGCCGTTGCACAGGGATAATTTTATCAAGAACGTAAAAGAACACCGTTACGATGGATTATTGTTCCATCGGGTTATCAAGCAATTCATGATACAAGGAGGCGATATCAACTCGAAAGACGCTCCTTTGGATGCGCATCTGGGCGACGGAGATTTAGATTATACCATCCCCGCCGAGTTCGTGTATCCGAAATATTTCCATAAGCGGGGAATGCTCTGTGCCGCACGTACCCCGGATGAGGAAAATCCTGAGAAGGCCTCATCTGCGACTCAATTCTATATCGTGACCGGAAAGTTCTTTACGGAGATGGAGTTAGATAAGATGACCAAGGAGAAAGGCATCGAGTTTACTCCGGAGCAAAAAGAAGCCTATATGCTGGAAGGCGGAACGCCTCATCTGGACGGGAACTATACGGTGTTCGGAGAGGTTATACAGGGTATGAAAGTCGTGGATAAGATACAGTTCGTCGAGACGAACGCCGATGACAGACCCACGAAGAACATAAAGATCAAGTCAATGAAACTCATAGAAAAATAAGTATAAAATGGAAAATCAAGCAACTGAGACAAGGGTGCTTATGCACACCAACAAAGGAGATATAAAGCTGAAATTATATAACGACACGCCATTACATCGTGATAACTTTATCAAGTTGGTAAAAGAAGGGCAATATAACGGCTTGTTGTTCCACCGTGTGATCAAGGATTTCATGATACAAGGAGGTGACGTAACTTCCAAGGATGCCCCGATGAACAAGCAACTGGGAGCGGGCGATCTGGGCTATACCGTTCCCGCCGAATTCCGTTACCCGAAATATTTCCATAAGAAAGGAGCCCTTTGCGCCGCACGTACCGGAGACGAAGTGAACCCGGAAAAGGCCTCTTCCGCCTCCCAATTCTATATCGTAACGGGGAAAAAGTATTCGGAACAAGAGTTGAACCAGATGGAAAAGCAACTGGAAGGCCGTCTGAAACAAGAGATATTCGCCCGCCTGCAAAACGAGAACAAGCCTAAGATCATGGAATTCTATCGCAGTGGCAACAAGGAAGAACTGGCGATCCTTCGTGATACCTTGATTGGCAAGACCGAGCTGGAGGCCGAGAAGCGGAAAGACGAGGTAAAGTTAAACCCGGAACTCCGTGAGGCTTACAAGAACGAAGGTGGCGTACCGTTCCTCGACAATCAATACACGGTTTACGGCGAAGTGGTAGAAGGCATGGATGTCGTAGACGCCATACAGTCCTCCAAGACCAACAAGCAAGATCGTCCGACCGAGAATATCGTCATTAACTCCGTAGAGATCTTATAATGCGGTTATCGGCTTCATAAACAGACGAAGGGTTATCGTAAATACCAGTAATAAAAGAGCTATCTTGAGAAAGATCATACATATCGATATGGATGCCTTTTATGCCTCGGTGGAACAACGAGACAATCCGGAGTTGCGAGGAAAACCCCTAGCGGTCGGGCATGCGGAGCAGCGAGGCGTAGTAGCTGCCGCTAGCTACGAAGCCCGGAAATATGGGGTACGTTCCGCCATGGCGTCTCAAAAAGCCAAACGTTTATGCCCGGACCTGATATTCGTACATGGAAGGATGGACGTATATAAATCCGTCTCACGCCAGATCCACGAGATCTTCCATGATTATACGGATATCATAGAACCGCTTTCCTTGGATGAAGCCTTTTTGGATGTCACTGATAATAAACGAGGCATCTCTCTCGCTGTAGATATCGCCAAGGAGATCAAGAAACGGATCTGGGATAATTTGAACCTGATAGCGTCAGCGGGAGTCTCCTACAACAAATTTCTAGCGAAAATAGCCTCGGATTATCGGAAGCCCAATGGATTATGCACCATCCATCCAAGCCAAGCCCTCGATTTCATAGCACATCTTCCCATTGAGTCCTTTTGGGGAGTAGGCCCCGTAACAGCCCGGAAAATGCATACACTCGGTATCCACAACGGGCTGCAATTACGGGAATGTTCGGGGGAGATGCTTACCCGCCAGTTCGGAAAGGCGGGAATACTTTATTATGAGTTTGCCAGAGGTATAGACAACCGTCCCGTAGAAGCGGTACGAATCCGGAAGTCGGTAGGTTGCGAGCATACGCTAGAAAAAGATATCTCCCGCAAATCCTCTGTTATCATCGAGCTTTATCACGTAGCGACCGAACTTATCGGCAGGCTGGAACGTTCCGGATTCAAGGGAAACACACTGACCTTAAAGGTCAAGTTCCACGATTTCAACCAAATCACGAGAAGCCTCAGCCGTCCGGAAGAGTTAACAACCTTAGATAAGATCCTTCCCTTGGCCAAGGAATTACTGAAAGAAGTGGAATATACCGAGCATCCCATCCGACTGATCGGCCTATCCGTATCCAATCCCGTAAAAGAGGAGCCTCATACGAAAGACCGTTGGGAACAATTAAGTTTTGAGTTCAGCGACTGGAAATAACACTTGCCCTAGAAGGATAGCTTCATCATAAAACGTATACCCTTTGTCTGGATGCCCGGATGATCCTTATAGGTCAGACGCCATACATAATCCAAACGCAAGAACTTAAAGATATTCTCGATACCGACACCCGCCTCCATATAAGGAGTAGACGGGTCCATCAGGTAAGAGCCCTGCGGGAATAAGAACAAGCCCTCATTCTGCTCACCGATATACGGATTATTCTTATCCGTCAAGTGGCCGAACATACCCCGGAAGGAAAAGACCTCCCTCCATTTTAACTTCTTGATAAGCGGAATACGGTTCAATAAGGCTCCGTTCATAAAATAAGTAATATCCCACGAAGCGTACTCATCGTTGATGAACTCCATCGCATTCATATTCGTATAAGATTCCGGTTGCACCAAATACGACAAGTTTGCGTTCGGCAAGATCAACAAAGGATAAGGGGCCTTTGTCCAAACTTTACCTGCTTTAGCGAGAATATCCACATAACCGAAAGCAGAGAACCAGAAACGTTTCTGAATACCGAGCTCCGTCTTCTGATAATCATACGAACTACCTAATACATCTTGGAAAGCCATCGTATGGTTCAAGGTGAATACCGGTGCGTCAAGCGTAATCGGATAACGGTAATTACGAGTCTGGTAGAATTTCTCATTCGGGGCGAAACGGAACTTAAACTCCACTTCCGACATCCGGTAGGAATCGGTAGCCGTGATCTGGCCATCCGGACCGATACGGTCGAACGCAGCGTAACCGGTTGAGTATTCCTTAAAATTCCGAAGTACCGCCCCATAAGCCCAGCCGTTATAATGCTCACGGTAATACGTCAGTTCCATATTCCTTAAATAGGTGGCACGTGTATCTTTCTGCCGCTTCAAGGCCAAAAACATATTATCCTTGTTGGTATACATATACTGCTGACCTAACTGGTTGATATCATATAGGTACTCGAAGCGAATAGAATGCACGGGAAATTCTTTCCGATAATCCTTCTTATCGATAAAAGAATATTCTACGATACCATCATATTTCAACTTGCGGTCTTTCGATCCATAAGCCAAATAACCATCCAAGAAAAGACGTTTACTGAACGCCGTTGTCGTGGTTCCACCGACACGGAAGCGGGCCCCCTCAATCGCGTTACCACTGATATAGGTGTTCATCGGACCAAACTCGAACTTGCTCTTCTCCGGAATCTTATTCGTCGCGATATAACCGGAGGTAAGGATCGAAACAACCTTCTCCGTCACATAGAAAATAGGAACGGAACGAAGTTTCGCCATTAGCAACTCCACGTTATTCTGCTTGCGAGTTCCCGCCTCAGTAGGACGATTCTCCTCCCAGAAATCCGCCGAACGGCGATAAGCTTCCATCGGTATAATAATAGGTGCGCTCTCCTCAAAAACTTTAGGATCATCTGGTCCCTCAAACGCTTGATTCGAATAGATATTCAAACGGCGGGCATACATTCCTTTCGATTTCTCCGTCAATTTGAAATCCACGTTGATATCATCTTTCGTAATGATACGAGTCCCATCCGGAGCACGGTCGAAAGTCTGCTCGATCGTCATTCCACCGACAAAATTCAAGTTGATCTTCTTCGGGACATTCAACTTAACCTTCTGCACGAAATAAGTAGAATCCAACGTGATAAAAAGATGTCCCGTAAAACCGAACGTCTCCGGAGTAAACGGAGCGAAACCCAAATCCACGCACTTCTGTCCGGCGACCTCCACCGTGTCTAGCAAATAATATTTATAGAAGTTAGGCCCCATCGTAGACATAGGACTAACGAAACGGTTCAAGAACAAAGGAATATCATTCTGGAAGATATTCACTTCCCGGAATACCTCATTCAAGAACTGTTGCATACCGTCTCGTGAGAAGACCTCATCCACACCAGCCGCTTTCGTAGCCAGAACGACCCTCCTTTCCGTCTTCGGGTCTTTACGGTAATAAACGGTCTGGATTTTCTCACGTTCGGATACCGGCAAGATCGTCTTTCCCACCTCCAACGTATCGATAAACTCAGTCAAGAAGTCAAACTTTCCCGCCTTTCCATCCTTTTTCGGTTTCGGTTGGTAATCGTTCATAGCGAAGACCATCTTCTCGTATTGATCATACCGAAAATAATCATGATTATGAGGATCGTTGCTCTCCCGACGTGCGATAGCGTTTTTGATAAAGGTAACCGCAGGATTATCCTTCTTCCGATATCTTTCCTTTCCCGGCTTGATAATCACCTCCGACAAATTAATACTTGTCGGAGCTAACTGAATCTTCAAATGTTCCGCTTTACCCGGAACGAATTTCAATTCTTTCTCCGTATAACCCAGATAAGAGACCTGTAAAGTACGTACCTTAGATGAAGAGGAGAGCGTAAAAGCCCCATCCAGATCTGTCGTAGCACCTATCGTAGTTCCCTTCAAAATCACAGCCACATAAGGCAAAGGTTCTCCCGTAATAGAATCAGTCACGATTCCTTTTATCATGTAGTTCTGGCTCTTCGCTACCCAAGCGAACGCCAATAAAAGCCATATAAAAACAATTCTCTTCCCCATCAGATCTGACACCTCATTAAACTCCGCAAAAGTACAACAGGATCATTTATATAAATGTTCCAAAACACATGCAATATATTCCAATTAGCAACAAAACAGGCAAAAATACACACGTATATACGCAACGCCCCTCAGCAGTATAGGCATAGGCCTGTATCTATACCAGCGTAAGCCAACACCTATACTGGCGTGTGCCCTCGCCTATACCGGCGTGGCACGAACCTACGAACGACTAATCTGAAGCCCCTTATTCGACAAGCTCATCTCCACGAACCGGGCGTTCGAATTGGGTGGAGAAAGAGTCAATATCTTTCGGATTTGCAGGGCCGCACCCGGGTCTTTCGCTACGATATATAAGTAACCACCACCGCCTGCTCCCGGAAGTTTATATCCCAAGGCATAAGCCTGTATCTTGGAGATAATAGCTTCCACCGCCACCGGATTCGTTCCGGAATCGAGTGCCTTATTTTGCTCCCAAGTCTTTCCGACCAATTTACCATAAGTCACGAAGTCTCCGCATTGGATCGCCTCGTACATATCAAGCGCATGAGCTTTCATCTCGGACAAAAGACCTAAATGCGCCTCGCTATTCAAGAACATACCTCGTACGATTTCCGATAAAATATCTTTTGCCGTACGAGTAATTCCCGTATAATAAAGAAGATGACAAGGCCGGTATTCCGGATCAGTAAACAAGTATTCCGGCAGCCAACGTACCAAAGGATTCTGATTAAAACCCTCGTTCGTTTGCAAGAGTTTCAAACCGTGCAATACGCCACCGTATTGATCTTGCCATCCCCCGCCGGTAGTCAGTAATTGTTCTAAAATCAAGGTGCGGTTTCCGATCTCATTCTTATCCCAAGCCAAGCCACAAAAGTCAGAGATAGCGCCCAGCACAGTAGCCGCGAGGATCGAGCTAGTGCCTAAACCGGAACCCGCCGGTATCGCCGCCAACAAGGTAATCTCCAGCCCGCTACCAAAAGCTTCCAACTGGACATCCAAAGAAGCATAAGCCTCCGCCGAGAATTCCGGGATAAATCCCGCCAAGGCCAAAGCCGCTTTCGGAATGGAAAACGGCGACCCTACCTTATTATAATCACGAAGCTCATCCCATGAGGAGATAACCTCCATC
Source organism: Parabacteroides sp. Y3-G-102 (assembly GCF_023656845.1). NCBI lineage: Bacteria > Pseudomonadati > Bacteroidota > Bacteroidia > Bacteroidales > Tannerellaceae > Parabacteroides > Parabacteroides sp. Y3-G-102. Next base: position 221,690 of record NZ_JAMOKU010000001.1, read on the forward strand.
GCTCCCAGATCGATCGAGCGAAGGATAATCTTATGGGTATCGGAAGGCTTGATATAGACTTGTAGCGGTGGTTGCCCGTTTAACTCGATCGCCACGTTCACCACGTTTCCACCCGCATATAAGCAATAGGGCGGCGTATCTGTCCACCCACCTGCCAAATCGATACGTACCGGACTACGTCCCCATACGATCTGGTCCCGATAGACATTCAAACACGGCTGCTGCTTACTTCCGAGGACGGAACCGACCAGCCCCTCCCGCAACAAAGCGAAAGCCTTTTGCTCCTCCTCCTTATACGCTACCCCCGAGATCTTCATCACCTGAGAACGGAACATATGATTATGTATCCTTTTCATCAACGGATTATCCTCGGGAAGGGCTTTCGGTAAGACAATCTTGTCTTTGGCGAAGCTTTCCGCCGCATCCGAAAGATCCAATTGATAGAATACACTTTTCTCATGATTAGCGGCCAATAATAACCAGTCTTTTTTACGGAAAACTTCTCGCTGAGCTACTAAACGGCGTAAATTCGCTTGATCGGACAAATCATTCGCCGATAATTTTCGGGCGGAAAGCCAAATATGCTTTCCCTCTTCCCTATCCGGCTTCGTAATCATCCAGCGCAGCACTTTTCCCAGCTCATCCACGGTTTGGCAAACAGGAAACAAAGGTGCGTTTTGTATATCCTCATTCCCTCTCAAGGTGATCCCTCGCTCCATCGCCCAAGTCAAGATAGGTTTCCCCATAAACAAGGTAGACACATCAGACAAGGCCCCTTTAAACAAGTCATTAAAACCATAGGGCCTTGCCGCCCAATTAGCTTCCCCTACCGGGACAACATCTACACAGACACCTTCCGGAAGAGATAAGTTCCAATTATTCTCCGGAACACCCGTTATAATTTGCTGGCCACGTAACGTCCAATTCTCACCGATATAACTATTCTCTATCCATAATTCCGAATTCTCAGCGGTCAATTTCTGGTGTAACACCGCATTCTGCACAAACATGGCGGGATGTGGTTTCACCTTACGCTGCATGATCGCACGTTGATCCCTAACTAAGTTCTGTACCGCCAATGTAGAGGAAATCAACTCACGGCTAGTTCCATAATGATAGAACTCTCCACCCGGAAGCGGCAGAATCGCTACTGAAAGCTGATTCAACTCCGAGTCCGTGATACGTGGATTCTTCCCCAAGGCCAACCCGAACTCAGCATATAAATCATACGCCTTCATCGCCTTGCCATCCTCGGTATAGGAATGTTTCATTAATAACCGCACCGCCTTGTCGCTTAGCAGCCAGATACCGATATCCATCAAGAATAAATGACTACCCGCCAATTCCCCCAAAGTTTCCAACGAAGGCTTCTGTAGCATGAAGTCCAGAGTGTCCGGAGACTTACGGCTCGATACAAAAACCCCGTGATTCTTGGCCAACGAAGGCTCGACCCATAAACCGTAACAAACCACATCTACCTCAGGAATCTCCTGCAAAGGCTGGTTAGCACGGATATATACGTCACCGCTAGCAATCAAGGTATGAAGCGATTCCGGTGCCTTTTTCATGATCCGTTCATAAAGAGGTAATTGCAAGGACAATAAGTTCTGGGATAACCTCTGCCCTCTTGCCCAGCGAAACACAGGGATCGGAGTCAATATTTTCCCGGATGGCGCATATCCGGGCAAACGGCGGCTTTGCCCTCCGGCATGCAACAAGATACGCTTCTCCTGTCCCAACCACTCTTCCGTCGGTACATCCGGAGCCTCTTTTTGCCGGGAGGCCTCCAACAACCAAGTTGTTCCTCCCCCGGACCCTAAGCGGGCGCCTACCGGATCCGAGGTGCAAAACCATTCCTCTGTACTTACATGCTCTACCGCATGGAAACAATCTACCAAATTTGGAGGTAAAGACAATAACTTTTTCATACCCATGATCATTCTAAGACTCCATCTTATTTTTCGAAAGCAAAAGTAACTTAAATTTTCTATACGGATATCCATTAACCCTTTTTATTACAATTTGTATGGAGTTCAAGCCCACTCAACTTCTTTAACACACCCATAAAAAAGTTTGTTTTTACTAAAACGCACTATCAATCAATCCGTTTCCAGTATCTTGGTTGTTGTTTAATTAAATATAGGACATATGGTATACGGTTATGTAAGAGTCAGTACAGACAAACAAACTACTGAAAACCAGCGATTCGAGATTGAGAAATTCACAAAATCGAGGAACATGAGAATCGACAGGTGGGTAGATGAGACGATCAGCGGGACAAAAGTAATCGCCGATCGCCAACTTGGTAAATTATTAAAGCAAATACGTAAAGGCGACATCCTGATCACGACGGAACTGTCACGTCTCGGACGTAATCTTATGCAAGTTATGAGCTTCCTTCATCAATGTATGGAAAGAGACATCATTGTATTTACGGTAAAGGAAGGTTACGAACTCGGAAATAACATTAACAGTAAAATCTTGGCATTCGCATTTAGCCTAAGCGCCGAAATTGAACGCAACCTGATTTCGCAACGAACGAAAGAAGCGTTGGCTCGGAAAAAAGTGCAAGGTGCCAAACTGGGCCGTCCGAAAGGAGAGCGACCGGAAACCTGTAAGCTAAAAGGTAAGGAAGAGATGATCTTGCAGTATATTAAAGAACATAAGACTAAAGTATATATCAGCAAGAAACTGGGAGTAAACCGGCAAACCTTGAGGGAATTTCTCAAGACTCATCCGGAAATTCCACGAAAATGGAAAAGAATACAGAAGGATTAACAACTCAAGCAACAATTAACGTATGTTAAATTAGTTTAGTTTAGCAGACTTATCGCTCGTTTATTTGTTTATTCCCATTAACTTGCGGAGGAATAAGATAGAAATATACTTGAAATATCCTAAAAAACATTTCATCCTTTATTCCTCTATCATTCATAAAACGCCGCAAGGTTAACATGTATTCAAGACATCAAACATTTGTTTAATCTTTTAATATAAATCTTATGGAAAAAACATTGGTTATTTTAAAGCCTTGTACCGTTCAGCGAGGGCTGATCGGTGAAATCGTAACCCGTTTCGAAAAGAAGGGACTCCGTCTGGCCGGCATGAAGATGGTTTGGCTGACTGACGAGATCTTGAGTGAGCATTACGCCCACCTAAAAGAAAAGCCTTTCTTCCAACGGATCAAGGACGCGATGAGTGTATGCCCGGTAATTGTATGTTGCTGGGAAGGGGTAGATGCCATACATGTAGTAAGAACCTTGGCCGGCGCTACCAATGGTAGAAACGCCGCTCCCGGTACGATACGGGGAGATTATAGTATGAGCGTACAAGAGAATATCGTACACGCATCAGACTCACCGGAGACAGCCGAGATCGAATTGAAACGCTTCTTCAAGGATGACGAGATATTCGATTATGAGCTGAAAAACCTATTGAGTCTTTACGCCAATGACGAGTTTTAAATAAAAAAGAATAGCCGGAAACGAGAGAAATCATTCTCACCTTTCCGGCTCTCATATTTAGAAACCAACATCCTATTCTCCCGAACTGAATGAACAACCTAATTACTAATCTAAAAATCTAATACCATGAAAAACACACTACTATATCTATAACAGGGCATCCCCGCAAAATGTTTAAGGGATTTCATCCTGAAATTAGAAAGCCGATAAAAAACGTTTGTACGCCTCCAGTTGCCTTTCAAAACAGAAAGTTGTCTGGGATAATCTTAAGCAGTTCGCTTTTAGCTGTCGATACTCCTCATCCGGCAAGTGGCTCATGGCCCGTATATTTTTAGAAAGTCGCTCATAATCTCCGGGGGCCGAGACAAGGCCCAACTGATTCTCCTTTACAATCTCCTCGCCCTCGCCGCCTCCACAAAACAAGATAGGAACGCCTAACGGCAGCAAATCAAATAATTTAGAAGGTACCGCCCCCCTTATACGAACCGTCAAGGGGATAATGGAGGCATGGTAACGTGTAAGCTCCTCACGCATCCGTTCCTTGGGCAGAGAGCCATGATAAAAGACCCCTTTATCATGTGTCCTCACATAATCCTCTATCTCCAAGGCTTGATTGCCCCCTCCAAATAAATGAAGCTCCGCTCCCATCCCTTTAAAATCGATACGCTCTATCAACTCCAATATATTCTGCGCCACGCCCAGCAAACCGGCATAGACGATCCTGAAAGGCTTTCGAGAAGAAGGGGGTTGATTCGGTAAAACAAAACGATGCTGCAAATTCCGATACAAGAACGAGGCCTTGCCCGGCTCATACCGTTTTATATAATCCACGATCTCCTTACTCTGCCCTTGACAGGCCGTGGCCTTACGATAAAGGAAACGCTCGATACGCCCCATCACCCCATGATAAACGCCCCCCTCTTTCATGGCCCCCAGCTCCACGGCCGACAATGGCCAAAGGTCTGAGACGTTCAGTACCACCTTTTTCCGGTAGCAACAACGAAAAAGCAACATGGCCGAGGCCGCCGCCAAAACAGGAGGGGTCTGGATGATCACCTTATCATAAGATTTTATACGCTTACGCTTGAGAGCGAAACACCAAAGGGTCGTGGCGAAAGCGCACATACTGGCAAGACGGACCAACGGCCTCCTCGAGATCGAGGCATACGTCCAGTACCTGAAGACCGTTATCCCGTTTACATCCTCTGTCTTGGAAAAAGCCCCCCTATATCCATCAAAGATACGTCCCTTGGGATAATTGGGTAGGCAAGTCAACACATCCACCTTTATCCCTAAGCCGGACAGTCCCTCCGCCATGTTCGTAATGCGTGAGGGTGCCGCACCGATCTCCGGAAGATAAGAGGGAGAAACGATCAAGACCCTCATTCCTTCCGGTTCAAAAATTCCACGATCCTTCCGCAAGCCAATCCATCGCCATAGGGATTGACCGCCTTGCTCATCGCATCGTAATAAGCCGTATCATCAAGCAACGCCGAGACCTCGCTCACGATCTTGTCATAGTCCGTACCGACCAGTTTCACCGTACCTGCCGCGAGAGCCTCCGGACGCTCGGTCGTATCACGCATCACCAACACGGGCTTGCCCAAGCCGGGAGCCTCCTCTTGAATACCGCCGCTATCGGTCAGCACTATCGTTGATTTCTCCATCAGATAGACAAACGACAGATATTCCAATGGCTCAATGAAGAACATATTCTCCAAATGAGAAAGATCCTCGCCGAATACCTCGTGAATCGGCTTGCGCACATTGGGATTCAAGTGCATAGGATAGACAAAATCCACCTCCGGATACTTCCGGGTCAAGTCCTTGATAGCGGTACACATATGGATGAATCCATCACCGAAGTTCTCCCGGCGATGACCCGTGATCAACACCAATCTCTTACCCTCAACCAGACGGTTCACGTCATACCCAGAACGTAAAAGCACGCCTTCCAGCTCCTTGTCCAGCTCAGCGTCCGTCTTTATCTTAGTCACCACTTGCCGTAAGGCATCTATCACCGTATTGCCGGTAACCAAGATTGAGTCCGGATTCACGTCCTCTCGCATCAAGTTTTGCTTGCTCAACCGCGTGGGTGCGAAATTATACGTGGCGATACGCCCCGTGACCTGCCGGTTCATCTCCTCCGGCCATGGGCTATAGATATTGTGGGTACGAAGGCCGGCCTCTATATGACCTACAGGTATCTGTTGGTAGAATGCGGCCAAGGCGGCCGCCGTGCTCGTGGTGGTATCCCCATGCACCAGCACGACATCGGGTGTCGCCTCACGTAATACGTCACGCATACCCACAAGGACACGGGCGGTCACGTCATATAAGTCCTGACCCTGCCTCATGATATTCAAATCATAATCCGGCGTGATCTCGAACAATTTTAACACTTGATCCAACATTTCCCGATGCTGTCCGGTAACGCACACGATGGTCTCGAACGACTCCGGATGTTTTTGGAACTCCTTCACCAGCGGAGCCATCTTGATCGCCTCGGGACGGGTCCCGAATACTAACATTATTTTTCTCATTACTGCGTATTTTTCTATATTAGCGAACGATTATTTCTTGAATGTCCCGCAAAAGTCCAGCACCTCCACGTCATCCCGATAATTCAACCCCGCAAACTCCCTATGATTCACCAAGAAAACCACTATATCCGCCTTCTCGTATGCCTCCTTATAAGGGGTCAGCTTAAACAGCTTATGCTCCGACACGTTCGGCTCCACCACCATGATGTCAGCGTTGTTACACGATTGCAGCACCTTCGTCGTTATTCCCTTGGCCGGCGATTCACGTAAGTCATCGATATCAGGCTTGAAAGCCAAGCCCATCATTGCCACCGCCGGCTTGCGCCCGTGTTTCAACTCAAACCGTAGCATGGCGTTTCTCACTTTCTCCGCGCACCAAAATGCCTTGTAGTTATTCGTCTCACGAGCCGTAGAGATCATACGGCTCTCCATCGGAAACTCCGCCGTGATGAAGTAAGGGTCCACCGCTATGCAATGACCGCCAACTCCGCAACCCGGCTGTAAGATATTCACACGGGGATGCCTGTTCGCCAAATCGATCAGCTCCCACACATTGATTCCCGCTTTATCGCAGATAAACGACAGCTCATTGGCGAAAGCGATCTGTACGTCCCGGCTTGAGTTCTCGGTCAATTTACACATCTCGGCCGTCTTGCTATTCGTTGGGTGAAGCGTACCCTTCACGAACTGGCCGTAGAACTCCATCGCCTTACGGGTGGAGGCCTCGTCCATACCGCCGATGACCCGGTCGTTATGCACCAACTCATAGATCACGTTACCCGGAAGCACCCGCTCCGGACAATAAGCGATATAGATCCTGCCCTCCAGCTCCGGCCGTTCCGAGAAAATCAAACTAGCCATCCGTTCGGTCGTCCCCACCGGCGAGGTAGACTCGATCACGTACAAATCCCCCTCCTTCAACAAAGGAAGCACCATACGGGTAGCCGACTCCACGAACGATACGTCCGGCTCATGATCCCCCTTGAAGGGAGTGGGTACCACCATGAAATAAGCGTCGCTCACCTGAGGCTCGGTGTAAGCCTTGAAATGCCCGGAGGCCAGTACCTCCCGCAACATCTCCTCCATACCCGGCTCGATGATATGCAATTTTCCTCGGTTGGTAACCTCCACCACCTGAGCGTTAATATCCACGCCGGCGATCTCCACCCCGTGCTTTGCGGCAATAATAGCCGTGGGCAGGCCAATATAGCCCAAACCCATGAAACATGCTTTCATAAGAATTATGTATTATTTTTTTAAGTAAGATATTAGGCAGATCAAGAATGGTCCAACAACGATCAACCTATTGTATAAGAAAGTTTCTTCATGAAATAAAATCAGCACCCTATTAAATCTGAACCCATCAAATGATAGTAATCCATCACCGCTCGAATTTGAGGATCATTCTGAGACTCCTTGCAATTCGTAGCCGACAGGCTTGCTTCTTTATGAATATACTGATAAAAAACGTCCAACGGAATATAGACATATCCTTTATCCGGTAACACTACACACTCCGTTCCATGCAAAACTTCCATGAAATAAAACCACACATCATCGGCCTTTGGAGCCAAACGCATGAACAGGTCCTCCCTACAAATATCCTTATGCAACAAGGAGCGTTTGTATAAACAACCACCGCACCCCGTTGGAAACACAAAACGGCCGCCGACCCCGGAAATTTCCATCTCCCAATCATTATAAGGTCTCAAAATTCCATCATTATTAAATGATACCCGATGAGCTCGATACGTGTAAACATGAGAGGGATCTTTATGATATTCAGCAACTAAACGTTCAACCATATTCCGCCGATAAAAGAAATCATCATCGCAAGTAATAATCAAATCATCCGGATACACCTCTAACGTGGGTATCAACTTCTTATAAGATTTAATATCCTTACAATAGCGGATAGTAAGCCCTTTCTTTTTCAAACGCTTCAAAATAAAAGGCAAATTACCATCATTCCAATGTTCATCATCCAACCATAACAATACCAAGTCTGGTTTATAAGTTTGACGAAGCAATGAAATAACCGTAAACGGGAGTATCTCTCCCACCCTTCGTCCATAACTGGTAAGAGAAACTATTACCTTTTCTTTACGCACCTTCTCCTGATTGATTCCATATGGGATTGTACCTAACCCTACCTTATAGTACAGTTTAAGTAGCTCACCACAAATCGCGGCAAGTAATATTTTAAGTTTATGCATATTTCATTTACTTGTTTAATTGATTAATAAAAGAAACATAATCAAATTGATCAATATATCTCCGTCCATCGAGATATTGCGTAGCATAAATATTTTTCACGCCTTTCACCTTCGAAAACCCACTCAAATAACAAGTAGATTTAAACTGAGGATAAATTTTATCAACAAACGCTACTTTATTTTTAAACGGAAGTTTATCAAAACGCTCTAGCACAGAGACATCACCCCCCCAATTTGTCAGCATAACCGCCATATTGTCAGCATTCAAACGTTCACATCTTTCTTTCCACTTAGCAAGTGAATCTGCAAATGCTTTATAATGAACAAAGTGGATTTTTACACCTAATAGTCCTTCTCCTACCGGATAATCAAAACCACTATTTTTAACTTCTTTGATCTCTGAATGAATAAACAAATCCCAATTTTCCAAGGCTGTCAAAAAATCCTCATTGGTCATATACAAATTAATGAACGGTGAATAGAAACGTAAACCCAACCAATGATATAAAAAGCCACCTGTACAATTACTACAGACCAATGAAGGTGATAAATTAGTTAATTTGCTTCTATTTTTACGATTGATACGCTCTTGTAAGATAACTTTCACTTTTCCCAACATACCTATTCTAATTTTTGATGATTGATATAGATTTCACTACCATATTCACACTAATAAAAGCACATATGGAAAATATTTTCGAGAAAAATCTGTTTTTTCCATAGCGCAAGAAGGGTGTTTCAAAAGAACGATATTTCGATTGCAAAAAATTCATGTATTGTTTATTAAAACAATGAGAAATACCCATTCTCCAAACACATTGATTGGCCGCATACACAATTCCAGCTTGAGCGTAAACCAATTCACTCGGATAATTAACCTCCATAAAGTTTGCTATTTCACATTTACCTATCACCGCATCCAAATGTTTTGAGGAGAAGGAAGATTGTGTTATACTGGCATTACGTATCCTATAACAATATTTTTTCTCACCACTAACCGCTATCACATTAGACTTAGCCACCAAACGATAAGTAATAAATACATCCTCATGATATTTTCCTTTTGGATAACGGATATCTTGAAACAATTCCGTACGATATAATTTCCCCCAAGCCACCGTATCAATTCCTTTTGAAGACATAAAATCATGCACACATTCTTTATTTCCATATACTACATAATCCTCAAAAAGAGCTTTATCATCATCCTTAATATCTCCACTCTCTCCAATTAAAAATCTCTGACAAACAGACATATCCGCTTTCACCCCTACAATTCTATCATAAAGGCTCTCAATCATATCTTCAGCTATCCTATCATCACTATCAACAAAAGATATATATTTTCCGCAAGCTTGATCGACCCCCACATTACGAGCGTCAGAAAGACCTCCATTTTCTTTATGAATAACCTCTATGCGATGATCCTTACAGGCATACTCATCACAAATCCTCGGACAATCATCCAAACTACCATCATCTACTAAGATAATTTGCAAATTTCGATAACTTTGATTGATAATACTTTCAATACAGTCTCGCAAATATTGCTCCACGTTGTAAACAGGGACAATGATTGATATTAAATCCATAATAGACACATTAAAAAATCACTTTTCACAACGAACATACATATTACCCTTACAAGTAACAGTATTGTTCATTTTTGAGACTAATAAACCAAAAACAACAAGATTCAGTATTTTATCCATACCTGGAGCTTCTGCCATATACATTACTAAAAAAGAAAAAATAGAACCTTTTACTATTAAAGAAAAAAACGGAACACTGCTTTTTAAAGATTTATTCAATTCATTAAAAAGAGGAACAAGAGATACAAAAAACAGAATCCCTGTCTCATATAAAGATTGCAATATTTGATTATGAGCACTCATATAACCTTTCGTATATTGCTCAGATATATAGAATAAACTCGTAGTTTCTCTAACACCGTTTCCTATAATAGGAGAATTTAAAAATCCATCTACCACCATACCCCAAATTAGGGTTCTATTTGTAAGTGTTAAATTCTTACCTAACAAATCTTCTATCACATATGAAACTAAAGGAGATTCAAGGATGATCATCAAATTTCCAAACAATATAACAAACACAAATAAAGACACAAACACGAGCAATAAAGTATTCAATGACAAAGAAGCTATTTTACGCTGAATCACATTTGGAATCAAAAAAAGAAGCATGCAAACTAAACCAACAACATTGCTACCTGAAAATATAATCAATATAGTAGAAACATGCATTATTATATAAACGCACAAAAGCCTTTTTTCCCCTCGGAAATAGCTATCAATAAGCACAAAACAAAGGCCTTTCATCATTGGATACCCCACCTGATTCTCAATTCCTAGAAAATAAGACTCCCCAGACATCGAATCATTAACAAAAAAAGAAGGAGACACAAGCAAAAAAAAGAAATTAATCGCCATTAAAACAAAATAAAAACAAGCGATATATCGAACAAATAATTTTGTTCGATTAAATGTAGAACATTGCCACAACATCAATCCTCCCATAGCCAAAACCGGGTACATAATCATTATAGCACGACGCACATCTCCATCTTTAATAACAGTAGAAATCAACATACTAAAAAAGACAAGACATATACACCCCATAACTTTTAATGTATTCTTATTAAATTGCTTAATAAGAGCCATCAATATTACAAAAACAGCAAAAAACTTTGAAAGTGAAACATATATTAAAGACAATGTATCAGAATGAAGGATATAATAAGTTTCCCTATCAAATAAAAAATACAAGAATATTATAAAGAACGCTTTCATTTTTGTTTTTATAGCTAGGTCATCTTCTTTTCATCCATCTCCACATTTCACAAAACATATCTTTAATCCCTTTATATTTTATGATTGACAAAAATTTAGTCACATATCCACGAATACCTTTAGGCAAAAAAATAAGTTTTTTACCTAATTCCTGCGCATACCGATCCACATCGCTCACCCAACTCCCCGCGAAATGATGGATCGTCATACTGTTCTCCGTTAAATAAATCTTACCATCCACATACGATTTTGGACACAAATAATCTTGGGGAAGTAACGTGAATCCATTGACAGTCTGTTTCGTATTATTAGGAACAAAACCATATTTCAGGCAAGCGTTCGTAATACGGGTTACATTTGTTGTCACATCTAAACTACCGTCAGGACGCTTGAAATGTAAAACGTCATACTCATGGAGCAGCTCCTCAAAGAGGGGCTGCCCCTCCCGACAGGCCATCAAGCCTGTCGGGATTCGAGACGAAGACTCGAATCCCGACACCGCATCATATTGTAACAGCTCATCTAACGGCTTCAATACCTCTACATCCGTATCCATATAGATACCACCTTCCGTCACCATGGCGTACAAGCGAACCACATCCGTTATGAACGCCCATTTCTTAGCCTCATACGCTTCACGGACATAGTCGTTATAATTCAGATCGAAATTACTCTCGTTCCACTCCTTTATCTCATAGTCCGGAAGATATTTCTTCCACGATTCTATGCACTTCACTGCCAAAGGAGGCAACGGATTGCCCCCGAACCAACAATAATGAATTTTCTTTGGTATCATATTTACTTGAAATATTAGTTACAATTTCATAAACAAAAACGTAAGCTGGTATCTAAGCAACTGCTATTATTCCAATCGCTATACTATTTTTTTAATTTGGTACATACCCTTTGAATATATCCTTGTAATACGACCCGCTCTCCTTCACTCAAAAGTCTATAAACGACACATACGCCCACGATCAACATGCTTGCGAACACTAATAAAAAGCGAGAGAAAGTATCTTCCGGAATCATCAAACTTTGAATTAATCCTACAGAACATAAAATCAAGGACAGGAACAGTCCAGGCATAACCACCTCTTTCAAATAATATCTTATATCCAATCGTATCTGAACATGTATATCATATAGACAATAGAGCCAATAACCTATATTTGCGACGACCGCCACAAAAAAAGGTATCATCGGATCCTGCTGTACTTTCAAAAGCAAATAACTAATAGGCAAAATAGCCAACGTAAACATTCGCCCGTACACCTGATTGTTCTTGATTCGTCCCGTGGCATTCGCCGCTATCCAAAGGGGCGGTATGAAAACTCCTATTAACGATTCACACAAGACCAAACGAGTAAAGGCAACCGTATGTTCCGGCACCTGCCCCAGCCATACCTTCAATAAGAACTCTATCTCCATCATTACCGGAATCGCAAATAGAGCCGCTAAGAAATAAGCATATTTTGAACTTTTCACAATAAGAACTATCATATATTCTCGATCGCCTGACGCATACGACTTTATGATCTGAGGCTTAACCGCTGTCATGATATTCTCGGTAAAACGTGTTACCACTGCACTCACCTGTACAGATATGGCTCGTGCCGCATTAATCGCAGGGCCAAAAAACAAGTTCAAAAGAATATTAGTTCCTTGGATACCTGCTGACCAAGCGAAACATCCAAATAAATTTTGGCCAATAAATCGTGACATATCTTTCACTAAAGAATGATCCCAATAAAAACGTAATTTACATTCGGAGAAAACTCTGATACAGTAAATCGCATAAAGCAACCAAGTGATAAAGGAAACTAACGCTGTCAACATTCCATAAAGAATCAAAGAATCAAATGTTCCGAAAACCTTCAAGAAATACACTATTAGCAATCGAGCGCAAGCCTCAAACAAACCTAAATACGCATACATATTCATTCGCTCGTGCGCCACGATCGATCCCATCAACGGAACTTGATTGATAGCAGAAAGGACGGAGATCAACGAGAACTGATATACCCAAAGCGCCGCTACCGTCCGATCCGGTGGTATTACCAGTTTATTGTAAACAAACCATAATCCCAATGTCTCACCTAACAGTAATAATATAGCAGACAACAGGCACATTAGAGTAAAACTCTGTCGAAAAGCATATTCCACCTCTCGAATATCTTGCTTTCCTAATCCTATATTCATATAACGCTGAGAGACATTGGACAAACTGGAGATAAAAAAAGCCATGATCGAGACTACTCCCCCCACCACATTATAAATACCGAAGTCCTCTACCCCCAATACCTGTAGCACGACCCGACTGGTGTACAGCGTCACCCCCATGATTAGGAGCATGCGCATATAGAGGAACAGCATATTCTTCGCTATCCGCTTATTATTCTCTGATGTAGCAGACATAAAGATAAGTACACAAAACACTTCCATCCCGCCGACAAACCAGCAAGACGAAAATCAAGTGTCTAAATTTAAAATGAGTTTAAACTATATTTATAGAGATAAGTTACCGAGATAAATCACTCAGCATAATACAAATAGTAAAGTACGAATTTACAATATTATTAAATCATTATAATCTCCGGTAATACGATGTTGTAACAAACGGGAATATAATCGACCTTCATCTTTTGTCAATAGGCCTTTAGAGACATAATTCAATCCTAATTGACCGACTACCCCGTTATGGGTTTGCGCCTTGATCCGCTGTTATATCTTCCGCACTCAAACTCATAGCAATCGTATCCCCTCGTCTTTTACGTTGTGTACAAAGGGGGAGAAATGGTATCTCATCCAATCTTTCAAGGTGTAAAGCACCGGGCTGACGCACTCGTTTAACGACCAACCTAGTTCCACTAACGGATAAGATACATTGTCATAATCCTCCACCTCGATTTTTAGCTTGTCCAACAAGATCAATATATCCCAATCCGAATCTGGACGTGCCTCGTCCCTAGCCTGCGAGCCATACAAAAAAAGCATGTCCTCCAGCCGGTACAACCTTACGCAAGGTCTCTTTTATTCGATTTAACACGTCCGTTCTCATAAACTCTATGACATTTATTTTTTCACTTGGTACAAAGGTAAGTTTGCAGCTTTCAAGGAGTGAATACATAAACCCTATATTCGATGCGGCAAAATGGCTGCCACTGTGCAACCAGTTACGGCGACCAATGGCTATGTGTCGGAACATTCGTTCGATGGCATTATTGTGCATCTTATGAGTTCCAGTCTGCTTAATGAAGACTATCGCTTTACCCAATTCTCAATAGCCAATCCCTTTATATTCGCAAAATGCTTTACATTATCTGTAACTAGGATCAAGTTGCCGCTACAGGCTGCTGAACCTATGAGCAAATCAAAATCCTCTATGGATACACCCAACGAACGAAGGCGATTCTTTTCTTGAGCGTAGAACTCGATGGAGTCTGTAAAAGGTACAATGTTTATCAACCTAATAAATCGATCTATCAAATCAAGGTTCTCTTTGATACGATCACTTTTATATGCGCCATATTTCAATTCTGCGATGGTGACCTCCGACACATAACATTGCAATGCCCCAACCTTTTGGAGTTTTTCCGCTATTCCATATTTACGACGGAACAGAAAAACACAAATACTCGTATCCAAAAGGTATTTCTTCATATCACAGTTCTATTTCACGATTTGAGGTTCGTGAATTTCGGATATCCTCTATGATCGACTCAGCGGAACGGGAATCTTTCCACTCCCCGGCAAATTGCGAGGCCCAATTATCATCTATGGACTGATCCTTGCTTAACAATGATTTAGAAAGCCGGGATATTAGCTCTAACTTCATATCCGAACTCAAGTTTTTAAGGATACTCCAATAAGTATCCATATTCGGAATATTCATTTCAGGAACGATCGTCGCATTCATAACTCATTTTCTTTATTAGGCAAATATATCCATTTTCTCCTTTATCGCAAACATTTCTCCTCTAAATATCAAAATATGCAGTCCCTCTACCCCTCCCCCAGCACATACTTCACGATCGCCCGCCGGATATTGCGCAAGCTCTTGCCTTGCTTGAAGGGGAGCAGGGGGATGATGGCGTTGATGAATTCCTTGCTCTTGATAAGTTTGGCCGGTTCCACGCAGTCGCAAAAGACCTCGTTGAAAAGGTCGGTCAGCACCGTTTGGCAGAGGGTGGCCACATCCGGGCATTGGGCGATTCGCTTCACGAAGTCGTGACGCACCTCCTCGTCTTGGATATAGGAGGCTAATAAATCACACGGCTCCGGATCCGGCCTCACGTCTTTTTCCGAAACGACCTCCGGCTTTTCTCCCGGGTCCAAGCAAATATATTGAATGGCAAACATGGCGTTGGGCAGCACCTGTATGTTCTCGCCATGGATGTGCAGCACACACGGGCTCGCTTTCTCTTCACTCATATCTTCTTCTTTTTCCTGTCACCGAATTACTTTTATGAGCAAATAACTTACCGATAGGTGCAAATAACTTACCGGACCGTTTTTTCTCACTCTTTTACCTTTCCTTTACCAGCCTAAACTTTAAATCAAACGAGTTAATGAAAGAATGTATCATGTCCTTTTTCAACGCCCCCATCTCCAATCAAGTGCCGAGTGGCGTGACCAGTGTCAAACAGTTGCATACCTATATCACCTCCAACGAGTGGCTGAAAGAACGAACGCTCAGCGTACAGGACGCTTTGAGCGACGAGAAACGGTTCCGCAAACTGAAGCAAAACTTACTGCCATACGTCACACCGGCCGGGGTCTTCTCCTATCGCAAGGAAGACCGCCTGTTATTCCTTTCCGGAGAGTTTGTCATCGATATCGACCATCTCCCCTCGCCGGAGGAAACCCTCCACTGGCGAGACACCTTGTTCGCCGATAATAAACTGAGACCGGACCTAGCTTTCGTCAGCCCAAGCACCACAGGCGTGAAACTGCTCGTCCCCTACCGGCTCTCACCCAAGGCTTCCATAGAGGAATCTTTTGATAAGGCACGGCTATCGGCATGGGAATACCTGAAATGGAAATACGGATTGAATGCGGATGCCTCAAACGCCGATCTCTCACGGGCGTGTTTCCTCTGCCATGATCCCTCCGCTAAGTTGCGGGAGAGTTGATAGTTGACAAATGACAGTTGACAGTTTAAATCATAAATTATAACTTATAAATCAAATGAATCCATTATCAGATTTAGAGCGGCTTGTCGCCGCCATCGAACACCAAGGGGCGAACATCGCTCCCACTTACCAAGAGTATATGCCGATCGCCTTCGCCACCGCCAACGATTGCGGGGAAGCGGGAAGGACGTTCTTTCATCGCATCTGCCGCCTGTCCGAGAAATACCTCTACGAAGAAGCGGACAAGCTATACGACCACGCCCTCAAAGCGGGCAACGGGCGCAACGGATTAGGCTCCGTTTTCCACTGGGCCGAGATTGCCGGCGTAAAAACGGACAAGCAACTGGCCGACACCTTCCGCCAATACCCGAGGGAGAACAAGAATCCTTCAAACCTTCAAGCCCCTCTCACACCCACACACGCACATACGTACGCACGTGAGGACTTGCCACCCGCTTTCCCGGATTATCCGTGGCCCCCGTTCATCAAGCAGATGATCGATTGCGGGAACTCCATCGCCCAGCGTGACATACTCCTGCTGGGAGTATTCACCGTACTCGGGGGCACCTTGAACAAGCGGGTACGGGTATTATACGGACAAAAATACATGTACCCATGCCTACAAACCTTCATCGTAGCGCCTCCCGCCTCCGGAAAAGGAGCCTTGACATGGGTCAGGCGCCTAGCTGAACCTATTCACGAGGAGATGATGGCCCGCTACAAAGACAGCCTAAAGAATTATCGGGAGGAAAAGAACCGATGGGACTCACTCGGCAAGAAACGCTCCGAGACGCTCGAGCCGGAACAACCGCCCCTCAAGATGTTCCTCATAGCCGGCGATAACTCGGGTACCGGTATCTTAGAGAACCTCATAGAGGCCGACGGCGTGGGACTGATCTGCGAGACCGAGGCTGATACCGTGAGTACCGCCATCGGAGCGGATCACGGCCATTGGAGCGATACCTTGCGTAAATGCCACGACCATGAGCGACTGGCCTTCAACCGGCGTACCAATCATGAGTACCGGGAATGCGATGAGTCTTATCTCAGCGTATTGCTAAGTGGAACCCCGGCGCAAGTAAAGCCGCTGATCCCCTCGGCGGAGAACGGCCTGTTCTCTCGCCAGTTATTCTATTTCATGCCACCCATCGATGAGTGGATGGACCAATTCGATTCGGAAGGCGAGGATTACGGCCTACGCTTCGCCACATGGGGAACACAATGGAAACAGGTACTGGACCTGATCAACGGATCGGTCCAAACGATCCAGCTAAGGCTATCCGAGAAACAGAAAGAGCTGTTCAACCAACGGTTCGCCCAGTTATTCTCCCACGCCGGTTACGCCTATGGAGGTTCCATGCGAAGCGCCGTGGCCCGTATCGCCATCAATACCTGCCGGATCCTGAGTATAGTAGCCCTGTTGAGAGCCTTGGAGAAATTCCTCCCTCCCCAACAAAAAATTTTCAATTCTCAATTTTCCATTTTCAATTTCCCCGGTCTCTCCCCCGCCCCGGAGATCCCCATCGAGAATATCAAGGATGGTATCGTCCCCAAGCTGGACCTGCGGGTCACCGACGAGGATTTCCAAGCCGTACTCACGCTCATAGAGCCTCTTTACCGCCATTCGAGCTACGTGCTGGGCTTCCTGCCTACCTCCGAGGCCATCCCTGTCCAGACCTCTCCTGAACAGGCTTTATTCAATGCCCTCCCAATGATGTTCTGCCGTCGGCAGGCCGTGGAGGAGGCAGCGAAGAACGGCATACCCGAGAAAACACTCGACTCCTCCCTCAAACGGATGCTGGAGAAGGGAACACTGATCAAGACCGCACGGGGCGAGTACGCTTTCTCCTCGCACGTGTGTGTGCGTGAGGGACGCCCGAAGGAATGAAGGAATGAAGGAAATGCCACTACTGTCATCGCCCGTAAGCACTACCGTCGCAGCCCTACGCCAGTACTGGCGTTGTCTGATGCCAGTACCGGCATCGCCGCTCGCCTATACCGACGGGTGGCGGTGTCTCCTCTCAAGGACGACCCAAGTAACGGAAGATCAGCTCCACTTGCAGGGAGGTGAAGACCCGTTGCCTCGGGCGGTAGCCCGTATCACCAAGCTCCCGGGTCAGCCGATCGTTATACCGCATCCATTCCGCCAGCCGATTCAGGGCCGAGACGGGGCTGATCTCGGGGGCGTAGGCCATGGCCAGCTCCCGCTTGGAATAAGGCCGCACGGGCCACTCGTCGATTTGTGTGTATCCTGTTCGCATATCGTTCGCATTTTTAAGATTTATCTTATTGGTATAAAGATACTTAAAACATACGATACGAACAACTATACGGAGGTCTATTTTTCAGTATATCTCCTCTTTTATCTCCCTTATTCATCCACTGTCAGCGGTATTCATTTCAGAGGAAACCGAATGTCGTACATTCGTTATCGAAAACAAATCGATTTCATTTTCAATTTTCAATTATCAATTTTTAATTATCAAATCTATGGCTTTAAATTACAGCGTGTCCCTTCGGACCAACCCTATCAAGAAAGACGAGCCGGCGAAAGCGTACGCCACGGCACAGATCAATGGTGAGCTATCGCTCAAGCAGCTGAGCCGCCGGGTATCCATGCAAACCACCGTCAGCCGGGCAGATGTGGTGGCGGTATTGATCTCCACTGTCGAGAACCTGCTCGATGCCCTCCAAGAGGGGAAACAGGTGGATTTCGGCGAACTGGGTAAATTCCGGCTCCATATCCTCAACGAGGGTGCGGAGAGTCTTGAGAAATTCACATCTACAAACATCACCGGGGTTAGTATCCAGTATATACCGGGCGAGGACTTGAAGAATGTCTTCGCCGGGCTGGAGTTCCAGCCCGTGGCTACCCGCAAGGCTCAGCAAGCGGTACTCCGTGCGGAGAAGGCTGGGGAGACTACCGTGGATATCTCGAAGAAGCCGGCTGCTGGGGGTGGGGATTCGGAGTCGCCTGATGAGATCTAACGTGTCACTTTTGGCTTGACCCAAAAGTAACCAAAAGGTCAAGGCTGACGCTGACGGGCTACTTCGAGACCTACGCTCGCTGTCGCATCCCAACTCGCTTCGCTCAGACAGGGATGCTCCGGGCGCTCGCTACGGTCTCTTCGCTTGACGCCCGTCCGCTGAGGCCGTCCGAAGGAAAGCGAAGCTTTCCTCTTATATCAGCCGGGATATCATTATTCAATTCATTATTCACTATTAATTATTAATTATCATGAAAAAGTCCGTATGGAGTACTATTATCAAAGTGATCATCGCCGTAGCTACCGCCATCGCAGGGGCACTTGGCATCCAATCCTGTATTCTCTAATTTTCAATTATCATGGGTAAGGCTTATTGTTTCTACCAGAATTACAGGGAGGTCAGACTCCTTGTAATTCATTGCTCGGCCACACGATATGACAGGGATTTTCCTGTGGAGGCGCTCCGTTCATCGCACAAGGCACGGGGATTCGCCGATATCGGCTATCATTTCTATATCACACGGGACGGGGAGCTACATCGTTGCCGACCGGTCAACCAGATCGGGGCGCACGCAGCCGGATGGAACGACAAAAGTATCGGTATATGTTACGAGGGAGGACTCGACGAACAAGGCCGTCCAGCCGATACCCGGACCTACGCCCAGCGCTGTACCTTGATGGATCTGCTACGGCAATTACGAAGGGACTACCCGGAGGCACGCATCCTAGGACATTACCAACTTAGCCCCTATATCCGTAAGGCTTGCCCCTGCTTTGATGCAAGGGAGGAATACGGGGAGATCTAGCATTAGAATTTCTTACCGAACGCTATATTCAAGAAGGTCTTCACCAATATCTTGAAATCGAACAGCCAAGAGCGATGCTCCAGATAGAACAGGTCGTAACGCAAGCGGCGGAGCATCTTATCGACCGTGTCCGTATACCCATTGTAGAGCGTGGCGTAAGAGGTCACCCCCGGACGGATCTGGTAGAGGTAACGGTAACGGGGATCACGCTCCATGATCTGGTCGATGTAGAACTTACGCTCGGGACGGGGACCGATAAAGGACATGTCGCCCACGAAGACATTCCATAACTGGGGCAGCTCGTCCAAGTGATGTACCCGGAGGAATTTTCCGACACGGGTCATCCGGGGATCTGCCCCACCCTTGTAAAGGGCCGGACCGAACTTCTCCGCATCCAGACGCATACTGCGGAACTTATAGATGTTGAACGGGCGACCGAAACGACCGATACGCTCTTGCTTAAAGATCGCCGGGCCTCCATCCTCCCGCTTTACGGCGATATAACAAAGTAAAAACAGCGGGGAGAATACGATCAAGGCCAAAAACGCCAACGCACAATCCCCCATACGTTTTACATTGCGCTCGAAAGCGTTCATCCCATCAAAGATAACCTGTTCCGATTCCTCCACCGACACTCCTGTCCGTGTTACGGTTCCATTCTTTTCCATAATTATAAGTTCGTTGTTATTGTTTACCTTTCTATTTCTTCTTGTCACCGGCCTCGAAACCGTAACCATAGCCGTAGCCATAACCGTATCCCTTGCCGTAGCCGTATTTCTTGCCGTAACCATAACCGTAACTATTCTTCCGCTTGCTCATGTCCAGGCCATTGATGACCGTCGCAAGCTTCGGGAACTTACGCTCACGCCGCAACACGTTGATGTAGCTGAAACCGGCCTTCGGTGTCACGTCCGCACGGCAGACGTACACGCACATGTCAGCCACACGGCCGATGATCGCCGTGTCCGTAACCATGCCGATAGGGGCCGTGTCCAAGATGACATAGTCGTAGCGTTCCTTCAACCGGGCGATAGCCCTCTCCAGCACGTCACGGGCAACCAGCTCAGTCGGGTTCGGGGGAATAGGACCGCCCGGGAGGATATCGAGGTTAGGGCTGATATCGGATCGCTGGACCATGTCGAACAACTCCACGTGATCCGGGTCGCTCAGGTAGTTCGTGATGCCCTCCATCTTACGGGAGATATTGAACACCTTGTTCAAGCCCGGCTTGCGGATGTCCATGCCGACCACCACCACCCTCTTGCCCAAGTAAGCCAAGCTCACCGCCAAGTTGCCAGCGACGAAAGACTTGCCCTCGCCCGGTTGCGTGGAGCTGAAAAGGATCACACGCTCGTCCTTGCCTAGCATGAACAAGAGGTTCGTGCGCAACCCCCGGAACATCTCCTCCATCAGGTCGTTCTTGTTCTCACGCACCACGATCGAGCCCTCACCCGTCTTCTTGGCCAACGGGAGCTCCGCCAAAATAGCCACCCCCGTGATCGCCTCAACGTCCTCACGGTTCTCGATCTTGTATTTCAACAGGTCATGAAGGTAGACAATGCCCACCGGGATCGCCAGGCCCAAGATCAACGCCGCAAGCATGAAGACCATCCTCTTCGGGGCGACAGGACGCTCATCGGCGAGCGGCTCCTCGATGATGCGGCCGTTGTTCGCCGTGGCCGCCAGCGTGATGGCGTTCTCCTCACGCTTCTGCAACAGCATGATGTACAACGTGGCCTTGATCTCCTGCTGGCGGGAGATCGTCATGAACTCCTTCTCCTGCCTCGGGGCATCGCTGATGCGGCTCTCGAACTTGCTCGCCTGACGGTCGATGTCCGCCTTGGCGATCTGGAGGCCCCTCAGGACGCTGTTCACCGTCGTCTTCACGTTGCGGCGCATAGCCTCGATGCCGGCGTTCATGTTGATGATCGCCGGGTTGCTGTCCGAAGAGGTGCGCAACAGGCGCTTGCGCTCGATGATCATCGTGTTGTACTGGTCGATGACAGAGGTGAGGTTTTGATCCCGCAGGCCCACGTTGGCAGGGATCACCTCGTCCATGTTCGCAGGATCGTCGATATAATTGCGGAGATACTGCACCAAGTTGATCTGCGTGGCGTTCTCCGTACGTTGTTGCTCATACCTCGAGCTTTCCTGCAACGCCATCTGGGCGTCGCTCGTCAAATTCGTCAGGCCGGAGCGTTGCTTGAAGGCAGCCAGCTCGCTCTCCGTAGTGCCCAGCTCGCCGTTGATGATGCCGATGCGCTCCTCGATGAACTCGGCCGTCTTCTGCGCCACCTCGTTCTTCTCGTCGTTGGCGTCCTGGTTGTAGAACGACACCAAGCGATTGATGAAATCAACGCCTCGTCGCCTCACCGTGTTCTTCAAGGATACCTTGGCGATCGTCGTCGTCTTGGACGAGGGCGTCACGCTCAACT
This sequence comes from Parabacteroides sp. Y3-G-102, assembly GCF_023656845.1. NCBI lineage: Bacteria > Pseudomonadati > Bacteroidota > Bacteroidia > Bacteroidales > Tannerellaceae > Parabacteroides > Parabacteroides sp. Y3-G-102. The sequence continues at coordinate 244,086 of NZ_JAMOKU010000001.1, forward strand.
CCTTGCCGTAAGCCTCGGCAGTGGACGTGGGGGTATGGACGTGGGCGACCAGCTCGATCTCCCCGCCCTCCAACTCGGGTATGGAATCCATGCCCGTGAAACTAAAAACCCCCACGGGGGTGGGCAATATGGCGGGGAGCCTGTCGAAGCCCTGCTCCATCGTCTCCCAGTCACCCTCCTTATCGATCTTATACTCGGCCCTCACGCCCAGCCTCCCGTCCACGGTATAGCGCATGCGCAACTCCACAGGGGCCACCAGACGGTCCGCCTCCTCGGGGGTGATGAACACGTTAACGGGGGAGTTCTTATATAACGGGGGGTTGAAGCCCAAGGCGTTCGACTCCTCCATGTCGATATACAGGCCCATGTCACTCACCACCTTCTTGATCAACGTGCGAGACCTCAGGATCTCGACCTCGTTGTCGAAGTTGCTCGTCATCGAGAGCATGCCGAGGTCCTGTATCGCAGCCAAGCCGCTGGCGGCGTTAGCCCCCTTCTTCTCGTCCTCCTTGATCAGCACCGACGACGTGACGTTATACACCGGCGTCTGGTAACGCAGGAACACGTACATCCCGATGCAGCAGGCCAGTACGCTCGCCACGAACCAAGGCCAATAAACCATATACTTGAAAAACACGGCGTAAAGATTGATCTCACGATCCTCCCCCTCCGGATTGTTATTGTTATTATTATTATTGCTTGTATTTATACCATCGTCCACCATCTCTCTAAATTTTCAATTCTCAATTCTCTATTTTCAATTATTTAAGTATGTTCACCAACAGGCCGGCGATCGAGACCAAGATCGAGATCGAGCTCACCCACAACGTCGTGCTGTTTCCGATATCGGAGTTCTTCGCCTTCGTCTCGTTCGGCGTGACATAAAGGATGTCGTTCTGTTTCAAATAATAATACGGGGAGGTCACGATACCGGCGTCGTTCAGGTCAAGGTTGATGATCTCACGCTTCCCGCTCTCGTCCTCGCGGATCAGCTTCACGTTGTCACGTACGCCGTAGATCGTCATGTCGCCGGCCATCGCCAACGCCTCCAGAACGTTCACCTTCTCGTTGCCGATCGTGAAGCTG